>NZ_JBJGYX010000013.1:0-108651 GCF_054050195.1 Geodermatophilus sp. SYSU D00710 | reverse complement strand
TTTTAGGGGAGCGCGCCGTGGGGTGGGCGGGCGCCCAAAACGGGGCCAACACCCGCGGCGGGGTGGGGGGGGTGGGGTGGGTGTTGGGGGGGGGACACCCCCCCCCGGTGCTCGTCACCGCGGGCCTGGTCCCGTTCCTCGGCCTCGTCGTCCCGAACGTCGTCAGCCTGCTCATCGGCGACAACGTGCGCCGCGCGATCCCGTGGGTCGCCGCGCTGGGCGCCCTGCTCGTCGTCGCCTGCGACGTCCTCGCCCGCGTCCTGCGCTTCCCCTACGAGATCCCGCTGTCGGTCGTCGTCGGCATCGTCGGCGCGGCGCTGTTCCTCTGGCTGCTGCTGCGGAGGGGGAGCCGTGCTCACTGACCCCGCTCCGACGACGGTCCGCCCCGGCATGGCGGTCCGCGCGCGCCGGACCGGGCCCGCGGTGCGCCTGGCCGTGCTCGGTGCCGCCGTCGTCGTCCTGACCGCCGTCCACCTGTTCACCGACGTCCCGGGCTCGCTGTCCTACGCGCTGGAGAAGCGCGGCCTGACCGTGGCCGCGGCGCTGGTCGTCGCGACGGCGGTCGGGGTGTCGACCGTCGTCTTCCACACGATCACCCAGAACCGCGTGCTCACCCCGTCGATCATGGGGTTCGACGCGTTCCACGTGCTGGTGTCGACCGTCGTCGTCTTCACCGCCGGGTCGGCGGCGTTCCTGGCGGCCGACCCGGGGGTCCTGTGGGCCGTCCAGGTCGCGGTCATGGTCGCGTCCAGCGTCGTCCTGTTCACCTGGCTGTTCGGTGGCCGGCGGCGGTCGATCCACCTCGTGCTGCTGGTCGGCATCGTGCTCGGCACGTTCTTCCGCGCGCTCAGCGAGTGGATGCAGCGGATGCTCGACCCGCTGGACTTCCAGGTGCTCTCCGACGCGTTCTTCGCCTCCCTCACCCGCCCCGACGAGACGCTGCTGGCGCTCACCGCGGGCCTGGTCGTCCTCGGCTGCGCGCTGGTCGTGCCGCTGCTGCGCACCCTCGACGTGCTCACCCTCGGCGAGCCGGCCGCCGTCGGCCTGGGCGTCGACCACCGGCGCGTGGTGATGACGCTGGTCACGGCCGTCTCGGTGATGGTCGCGGCGTCGACCGCGCTCGTCGGGCCGATCCTGTTCTTCGGCCTCGTCGTCGCCAACCTCGCCTACTGGTGGGCGGGCTCGTTCCGGCACGTGTGGACGGTGCCCACCGCGGTGTTGCTCGGCGTGGTCTGCCTGCTGGGCGGTCAGCTCGTGCTGGAACGGGCGCTCGGCTTCGGCGGCACGCTGTCCACGGTCATCGACTTCGCCGGCGGCCTGGTCTTCCTGTACCTCGTCCTGCGGAAGGGGGCGCGGTGATCGCGCTCGAGGGCGTCACCAAGCGCTACGGCGGCCAGACGGTGGTCGACGACGTCACGATCGCCCTCGGCGAGGAGGGGGTGACGGCGCTGATCGGCCCCAACGGCGCGGGCAAGTCGACGCTGTTCGGCCTCGTCGGCCGCCTGGTCCGGCCCGACGCCGGCCGGGTCACCGTGGACGGGATGGACGTCGCGACGACGCCGTCGCACGAGCTCGCCCGGCGGCTGGCCGTGCTGCGGCAGGACAACCACGTCACCGCGCGGCTGACCGTCTCCGACCTCGTGGGGTTCGGGCGCTTCCCGCACTCCCGGGGCCGGCTCACCGGAGCCGACCGCGAGCAGATCGAGCGGGCGATCGCCTACCTGGAGCTCGACGCCTACCGGGACCGGTTCCTCGACGAGCTCTCCGGCGGTCAGCGGCAGCGGGCCTTCATCGCGATGGTCCTCGCCCAGGACACCCGCTACGTGCTGCTCGACGAGCCGCTGAACAACCTCGACCTGCGACACATGGCCGAGACGATGCGGCTGGTCCGGACCATGGCCGACGAGCTCGGCAAGCGCGTCGTCACCGTGCTGCACGACGTCAACTCCGCCGCCGCCCACGCCGACCGGATCGTCGCGATGCGCGACGGCGCCGTCGTCGCGGACGCGCCCGCGCGCGACGTCGTGCGTCCCGAGGTGCTGGCGGCCGTCTACGACACGGCCGTCGACGTCCGCGAGATCGACGGCCGGCCGGTCGCCCTCTACTACGGCTGAGCCGCCCGACGACGGCCGGACGCGATGAGTTCCGGCCGGGTCGCGAGTCCCTCCTGGTGACCCTCGCAGGACGTCGGACGATGCCGCCCGGCACGAGATCCCCGCGGAGAGCGCCATGACGACCACGCCGGACGACCCGACCACCGCCCTGACCGGCCGCCCGCCCGTCGTCGACCGGGCCACCTGGCAGGCCGCCCGGGACGAGCTGCTGGTCCGCGAGAAGGCCCACACCCGCGAGGGCGACGCCATCGCCGCCGCCCGCCGCCGGCTGCCGATGGTGGAGCTCGACGGGACCGCCGAGGTCGTCGGACCCCACGGCCCGGTCCCCTTCCGGGACCTGTTCCAGGGCCGCGACGAGCTCGTGGTCTACCACTCGATGTGGTACGACGGCACGCCTCACCAGGGCCAGTGCGAGGGCTGCACCTTCAACCTCTGGCACATGCGGGACGCCGTGTACCTCGACGCCCGCGGCGTCTCGTTCGCCGTCCTGACCTCGGGCGTGTGGGACGAGGTGGCCCCCTTCGTCGAGTTCATGGGCTACACCCAGCCCTGGTACTCGGTCCGGGGCGTGGAGGAGCGGATCGCCACGGAGGAGGGGCACATCGTCTGCTACCTGCGCGACGGCGACCGCGTCTTCCTCACCTACTCCACCACCGGCCGGGGCAACGAGCCGGCCGACGGGACCCTCGGCCTGCTCGACATGACGCCCTACGGCCGCCGGGAGGGGTGGGAGGACGTCCCCGAGGGCTGGCCCGAGCCGCCTGCGGTCGGCTCGCCGGTCGGCGGGCACGGCGCGCCGATCTGCTGGTACTGGCGCTCGGACTCCGAGGGGAACGCCTCCTGGGGTCCGACCAGCCGCCCCGTGCCGCAGTGGACCCGCCCGGGCGTGACCCCCGCGGAGTCCCTCGGCCGGCACGTCCACCACCACTGAGGCTCCATCGTAGGACTGGGGTCGGTCCTGTGCCCCGCTGACCTGCGGGTTCTGTCGTACCCCCGCCGTAGGTTCGCTGTCGTGGAGGTCGCGGAGCACCGGTCGCCGGTCGAGCAGGCGCTGCTCGCCGCGGTGATCGGGACGCCCGCGCCGTTCCGCCGGCTCCCGGTGTCCCTGTTGTCGCGGGAGCAGAAGGCCGCCGAGCTGCAACGGGTCGCGCGGTTGGAGGCCATGACCGCCGCGTACGAGGCGGAGCTGGTGCTCGGGCTGGCCGACGACTCGCCCGATGACGACGATCCGCCGCCGGGCACGCCGGGTGCGCGCACGGGTTCGTGGGCGCCGGACACCGAGCTGCCGGGGGTGTCGGAGTTCTTCACCGCCGAACTGGCGGTGGTGCTCAACTGCGGCCGCGGCACCGCCAACCACCTCGCGCACCGGGCGTGGGTGTACCGGGAGCGCCTGCCCGCCACCTGGGCCGCGCTGGCCACCGGCACCCTCGACGAGACCCGCGCCAAGGCGCTGGTGGACGTGCTGGAGCACGCCCCGGCGGGGATCGCCCGCCGCATCGAGGCGGCGCTGCTGCCCGCGGCCGGGCAGTGGACGGTGGGCCGGCTCGAGCAGCGGGCCCTCGCCCTGCTGCTGGACCTGGACGCCGACGCCGTCGGCCGGCGCAAGCAGCAGGCGAAGCGGCGCGCCGACGTGCGGGTCGACCCCTCCCCGCTGGAGGGCATGGCCACGCTGGCCGCCGACCTGCCCGCCGAGGTCGCCACGGCCTGCCACGCGCTGGTCGACTCACTCGCCCGGATGCTCAAGGCCGACGGCGACCCCCGGCCGATCGGCGAGCTGCGCTGCGCGGTGTTCGCCGACCTGATCCAGCGGCCCTGGCAGACCGGCCCGGCGGTGACCGCGCAGCTGACCATCATCGCCGGCCTCGCCGCCCTCGCCGGCCACCGCGAGGAGGCCGGGGAGGTCAACGGGCTACCCATCACCGCCACCCACCTGCGCGAGCTGTTGCGCGAGCTGGACGCGCTCGGCGTGCGGGCGCCCGAGGGCGGGTCGGTGACGGTGGCGCTGACCGACGCCGACGGCACGCTGCGGGCCACCGGCACGCTGGACCGGCTGCGCCGGCTGGCACGCACAGGCTGCGACCGCCACCGGGGCCAGGACTGCGGGTGCCCGGTCCTCGACCGGCCCGACCCGGTCGACCGCTACACCCCGTCGGCGGCGCAGCAGGCGTTCGTGCGCACCCGCGACCGCACCTGCCGGTTCCCCACCTGCGGGCAGCGGGTCGGCTGGGCCGACGCCGACCACGTCCTCCCCCACGCCTGCGGCGGGGTCACCGACTGCGCCAACCTGTGCTGCCCGTGCCGGAGCCACCACCGGCTCAAGACCTTCGCCCGCGGCTGGCGCTTCACCATGAGCGACGACGGCACCCTCACCGTCACCACACCCTCCGGCATCACCCGCACCACCCGCCCACCGGGCGTGCGACCACCCCCGGCCGCACGCCAGCCACCACCGGACGACCCCGGATCACCACCGCCATCCGCCGACCCCGCCGAGGACCCGCCGCCGTTCTGACCGAGGGTCAGCCCGTCATCGGGTCGGGCCTACGCCCAGCGGGCCAGCGCGGTCCGGGTCCCGGGGGCGACCACGGTGAACCCGGCGTCCCTGACCTGTACCGGCGCGGAGGTGACCAACCGGGCCCACCGGGCGGCGTCGGGGTGCTCCACGACCACGGGGAAAACGGCGTCCGCCCAGGTGGCCAGGCGTGCGGGCGGCATCCGCATCACGGTCAGCTGCGCGGCGTGGCCGCAGGCCGCGGCGGCCTTGCCCAGCGGCAGGAAGGGCTCCGGGCAGACCGACACCACGACCGGCCCGCCCGGCACCGGGTCGGCCGCCGCACACGCGTCCGGGTCGTCGAGTTCGCTGCCGGTCAACTGCAGCCGCGCGACCTCGGGAGGCAGCGCGTCGAGGGCCGCCGGCACCAGCGCGCGGACCTCCGCCCCGCCCACCTGTGCCGTGACACCCGGCAGCGCGGCCACCCGCTCCCAGGCCACCCCGCGCGCCCGCCGACAGTGCTTGCGGATCGCCCCGTCGGTCCACCGGCGGACCGGCGGGGACCACTCGCCGCCGGGCCGTGCCCGGTCGTCGGCCAGCAGCCGGACCACCGCGACCGCCGCGGCCGCGCACACGGCCGTCCGGGTCGGCGGGTCCCGCCGCTCGACGCGGGCCACCAGTTGCAGCGCCCAAGGCGACTCCCCCTCCGGATCGGCGTGCACGCCCCCACCCTGCCCGGTTCCACGTGGAACCGAGCCGTGTGACGTCGGTGTGACGATCACGTAGCGGCGTCGCGGCTGCCAGGTCCGTGGGGTTGGATCGATGCCATGTGCGGCCTCTCCGGCGAGATCAGGTTCGACGGCTCCCTGGCCGACACCACCGCGGTGGCGCGGATGGTCGAGGCGCTGGTCCCCCGCGGTCCCGACGGCCAGGGCCAGTGGAGCGCCGGCCGGGTGGCGTTCGGCCACCGCCGGCTGTCGGTCATCGACCTGTCGGCCAGCGGCTCCCAGCCGATGATCGACAGCGAGCTCGGTCTCGAGGCGGTCTTCAACGGCTGCATCTACGACTACAAGGAACTGCGCGCCGAGCTCGAGGGCCACGGCTACCGGTTCTTCTCCACCAGCGACACCGAGGTCCTGCTCAAGGGCTACCACCACTGGGGCGTCGACTTCGTCGACCACCTGCACGGCATGTTCGTGGTGGTCATCCACGAGCGCGACACCGGCCGCGTGGTCATGGCCCGCGACCGGCTGGGGATCAAGCCGCTCTACCTCGCCGAGACGCCGGGGCGGCTGCGGTTCGCCTCCTCTCTGCCGGCCCTCCTGCGCGCCGGCGACGTCGACACCTCCATCGACCCCGTCGCGCTGCACCACTACCTGACCTGGCACGCCGTCGTCCCCGCGCCGGGCACGCTGCTCAACGGCGTGCGCAAGCTGCCGCCGGCCACCGTCCGCGTCATCGAGGCCGACGGCACCAGCCGCGAGCACCGCTACTGGGAGCCCAGCTACGAGCGCCGCCCCGAGCACTCCGGCTGGTCGGCCCGCGACTGGGAGGACGCGATCGAGGAGGCGCTGCGGGTCGCCGTCCGCCGTCGCCTCGTGGCCGACATCCCGGTGGGGGTGCTGCTGTCGGGCGGCCTGGACTCCAGCCTGATCGTCGGCCTCCTCGCCCAGGAGGGGCAGACCGGCCTGGCCACCTACTCGATCGGCTTCGAGGCCGTCGGCGGCCACGCGGGCGACGAGTTCCGCTACTCCGACGTCATCGCCGAGCGGTTCGCCACCGACCACCACCGCATCCGGGTGTCCTCCGACGAGCTGGCCGCCGCGCTCGGCCACGCCATCGGCGCCATGGCCGAGCCGATGGTCAGCCACGACGTCGTCGCCTTCGACCTGCTCTCGGAGCGGGTCAGCCAGTCGATCCGCGTGGTGCAGTCCGGGCAGGGCGCCGACGAGGTGTTCGCCGGCTACCACTGGTACCCGCCGCTGGCCGACGTCGGCCGCGAGGAGGCCGTCGAGCGCTACGCCGCGGCCTTCTTCGACCGCGGCGCCGACGACATGCGGGCGCTGGTCGGCGAGCGGTACGCCCTCGACGGCGACCCGAGCCTGGACTTCGTCCGCGACCACATGTCCCGGGCCGGCGCGCAGACCGCCGTCGACGCCGCGCTGCGCCTCGACAGCGAGGTCATGCTCGTCGACGACCCGGTCAAGCGGGTGGACAACATGTCCATGGCCTGGGGCCTGGAGGCCCGGGTGCCCTTCCTCGACCACGACCTGGTGGAGCTGGCCGCCGCCTGCCCGCCGGAGCTCAAGCTCGCCGACGGCGGCAAGGGCGTGCTCAAGGCCCTCGGGCGCCGGATCATCCCGCCGGAGGTCATCGACCGGCCCAAGGGCTACTTCCCGGTGCCGGCGATCACCCACCTCGAGGGCAAGGTCCTCGGCCTGGTGCGCGACGCGCTCTCCAGCGATGCGGCGCGGGAGCGGGCGCTGTTCCGCCCCGAGTACGTCGCCCGGCTGCTCGACGACCCCAACGGCGAGCTCACGCCCCTGCGCGGCAACAAGCTCTGGCAGCTGGGGCTGGTCGAACTGTGGCTGCAGAACCACGGGGTCTGAGGAGGGCCGACCGTGTCACCCCGGCTCGCCGGTCACCGTCGTCGCACGCCGGTGGCCGGCACACCCGACCTCACCGGACGCAACTGGACCCGGCCCGCGCCGCACCAGCTCGAGGGCATGGGCACCGACGTGGTGCTCGACCTGGCGTGGGGGCGCCTGGTCTTCGGCCAGACCTTCCCCGAGATGCACAACATCCTCACCGCGCTGCGTGCCGAGGAGACCGGCCGGCGCGACATCTGCATCTACGCCCGTGACCCGCACGTCCTGGTGGGCCTGGCGCCCGACGAGCTGTTCATCGACCCCAGCTACACCTACCGCCTGGACCTCTACCGCTACCGGCCGCGGCCCGAGCTCATCCGCGGCGTCTTCGTGCGCACGGTGACGGCGCTGGAGGAGATGCAGGCGATCAACGAGATCTACGCCCGCAACGGCATGGTCACCGGCGACCCCGAGACCATGTGGGCCAACCACCGCACCCGCTGCTTCACCTACCTCGTCGCCGAGGACACCCGGACCCGCCGGATCGTCGGCACGGTGACCGGCGTCGACCACGTGCTGGCCTTCGACGACCCGGAGAGCGGCACCAGCCTGTGGTGCCTGGCCGTCGACGGGCAGAACGCCCCCGCGGGCACCGGCGAGGCACTGGTGCGGGTGCTGGCCGAGCGCTACGTCGGCCGCGGCCGCTCCTACGTCGACCTCTCGGTCATCCACGACAACGCCGCGGCGATCGCGCTCTACCGCAAGCTCGGCTTCGTCCGCGTGCCCGCCCTCTGCGTCAAGCGCAAGAACCCGATCAACACCCCGCTGTTCGCCGCCCGGCCGCCCGGCCTCGACCAGCTCAACCCCTACGCGCGGATCGTCGCCGACGAGGCGCTGCGCCGCGGCATCCGGGTCGAGGTCACCGACGCGGAGTCCGGCGAGCTGCGGTTGTCCCTCGGCGGGCGCCGGGTGCTCACCCGCGAGTCGCTGTCGGAGTTCACCACCGCCGTCGCCATGAGCCGCTGCGACGACAAGCGGGTGACCCGCCGCATCGTGGCCGACGCCGGCGTCCGGGTGCCCCGCGGCGTCTCGGTCCCCGAGGACGGCCTCGGCCCCGCCCGCGAACTCCTCGCCGCGTGCGGGGAGCTGGTGGTCAAGCCGGCCCGCGGCGAGCAGGGCAAGGGCATCACCGTCGGCGTCACGACCGAGGAGGAGCTGGTCCGGGCCGTGGCCGCTGCCCGGCAGATCTGCCCCGACGTGCTCGTCGAGGAGCTCGTCCCGGGCGAGGACCTGCGGGTGGTGGTCATCGACCACGAGGTGGTCGCCGCCGCGGTGCGCCGGCCGGCCGAGGTGGTCGGCGACGGCCGCCGCACGGTCACCGACCTGGTGCGGGCGGCCAGCCGGCGGCGGGAACGCGTGACCGGCGGGGAGTCGCGGATCCCGCTGGACGACACCACCGCCGACGTCGTCCGCGCCGCCGGCCACGCGATGGACGACGTCCTGCCCGACGGCGAGCGGCTGCAGGTGCGGCGGACGGCGAACCTGCACACCGGCGGGACCATCGAGGACGTCACCGACCGGCTGCACCCGGACGTCGCCGAGGCGGCGGTGCGGGCGAGCCGGGCGATCGGCATCCCGGTCACCGGCATCGACTTCCTCGTGCCCGACGTCGAGGGGCCCGAGGCGGTGTTCGTGGAGGCGAACGAGCGCCCGGGGCTGGCCAACCACGAGCCGCAACCGACCGCCGCGCGGTTCGTGGACCTGCTCTTCCCGGAGACCCGCTCGCGCCGCTGACGCTGCCCAGTGGCGGCAACAGGTGAAATCTGCTTCACTTGTCGGCGGGAGGGGAGTATCCCCGCAGCGCTGCCGTCGTCAGTACGGCCCCACGGGAGGGGTCCGGCGGAGCGGGCCCCGCGTGGGCCGGGAGAGACCTCCGGTTGGTGCACCACCGACTGGAGGCTGTTCGTGGACGTCCCCTTCTGGCTCTGGCTGGCCGTGCTCGGCGTCATCGTCGGCATGCTGGCCGTCGACCTGTTCGCCCACCGCCGGGCCCACGTCATCGGCGTGCGGGAGGCCGCGCTGTGGTCGGCGGTGTGGGTGGCCATCGGCGTCGGGTTCGGCGCCTGGGTGTGGTGGGCCTACGGCGCCGAGTTCGGCCAGCAGTACTACGCCGGCTACCTGATCGAGAAGTCGCTCGCCGTCGACAACGTGTTCGTGTGGGCGATCATCTTCACCTTCTTCGCGGTGCCCCGGGAGTACCAGCACCGCGTGCTGTTCTACGGCGTGCTCGGCGCCCTGGTGCTGCGCGGGGCGTTCATCGCCGGCGGCGCGGCGCTCATCGAGAGCTTCGAGTGGGTGCTCTACCTGTTCGCCGCGTTCCTGCTCGTCACCGGCTGGCGCATGCTCCGCCAGCGCAACGAGCACATCGACCCCTCGCGGTCGCGGACCCTGCAGCTGTTCCGCCGCTTCGTGCCGATGACCGACGCCTACCACGGCCAGCGGTTCTTCGTCCGGCGGGGCGGCGTCCTGCTGGCCACTCCCCTGCTGGCCGTGCTGGTCCTCGTCGAGGTCACCGACGTCGTCTTCGCCGTCGACTCGATCCCGGCGATCTTCGCGGTCACCGACGAGCCGTTCCTCGTCTTCACCGCCAACGCCTTCGCCATCCTGGGCCTGCGGGCGATGTACTTCCTGCTCGCCGACCTGATCCACCGCTTCGTCTACCTCAAGGTCGGCCTGGCGCTGGTGCTCATCTGGGTGGGGGTCAAGATGCTGCTCAAGATCGACCTCTACTACATCCCCACCACCGTCAGCCTCGCGGTGATCGCCACCATCCTCGGCGTCGCGGTGTGGGCCAGCCTGCGCGCCACCCGCGGCCAGGGCCGCCGCGCCGTCGAGGCGCCGGCCGCTCCCCCGTTCCGGCTCGCCACCGAGGAGGAGCTGGCCGAGGTCGAGCCGCTGTGGCGGCGGGGCAGCCGGCGCGACACCCCGGAGCCGACCCGCACTCCCTGACCAGGGGTCGGGCATAGGAAGCTCTCCCCACGTCCCCAGCCCCGAGACGTGGGGAGAGCTTCCTATGCCTGCGGGGGGTGCACGGGTGGGGTACCTCCTCGCCGCGATCGGCGGCGCCCTCGGTGCGCTGGCCCGCTGGGGCGTCGCGGAGGCCCTCCCCACCCGGGACGGCGGCTGGCCCTGGGCGACCCTGCTGGTCAACCTCACCGGCTGCCTGCTGATCGGCGTCCTCGTCGGCGCGCTGGCCCGCCGCTCCCCTGAGCCTGCGTGGGCCCGCCCGTTCCTCGCCGTCGGCCTGCTCGGCGGGTACACGACCTACTCCGCGTTCGCCGTCGAGGTCGTCGGTCTCGCCGACGCCGGCCACGTCCTCGCTGCCGTGGCCTACGTGCCGGCCTCGGTGCTCGGCGGCGTGCTGGCGGTGGCCGCCGGTGTGCTCGCGGTGCGGCGGAGCGGCCCGTGACGCCGCTGCTCGTCGCCGCCGGTGCGCTGGCCGGCGCTCCCCTGCGGCTGCTGGCGACCCGGCTCGCCGCCCGATCCGGCCGCGACCCCGCGCTGGGCACGCTGGCGGTCAACGTCGCCGGTGCGGCCGTGCTCGGCGTGCTGCTCGGGCTCGGCGGCGTGCCGGCCTGGGTGCTCGCGCTGGTCGGCACCGGCTTCTGCGGCACCCTCACCACGTTCTCCACCCTCGGCGCCGACGTCGTCCGGCTGGTCGAGGAGCGCGCCCTGGGCCGCGCGCTCGGGTACCTGGCCGCCACCCTGGTCCTCGGCCTGACCGCCGCCGCGGCCGGCTGGATGCTGGCGGGCTGAGCGCCCGGGGGTGCCACGGCGACGGCCGGTCGTTAGGGTCGGGGCGTATGGCCGGGGCAGACGCGGGAGACGTGCAGGCGGACAGTCCGGTCGTCGTCGTGGCCAACCGGCTGCCGGTCGACCAGGTCACCGACCCCGACGGGACGACGCGCTGGCAGCGCAGCCCCGGCGGCCTGGTCACCGCCCTGGAGCCGTTCGTGGCCGGGCGCGGCGGCGCCTGGGTCGGCTGGTCCGGCTCGGCCGGCGAGGCGCCCGAGCCCTTCGAGTCCGGCGGCATCTCGCTGGTCCCGGTCGAGCTCTCCGAGGAGGAGGTCGACCGCTACTACGAGGGCATGTCCAACGCGTCGCTGTGGCCGCTGTACCACGACGTGGTCGAGAAGCCCGAGTACCACCGCACCTGGTGGGACACCTACGTGCGGGTCAACCGGCGGTTCGCCGACCGGGCCGCCGAGGTCGCCGCCGAGGGCGCGATCGTCTGGGTGCACGACTACCAGCTGCAGCTGGTCCCGGCGCTGCTGCGCCAGCGCCGCCCCGACCTCACGATCGGCTTCTTCCTGCACATCCCGTTCCCGCCCTACGAGCTGTTCACCCAGCTGCCCTGGCGCTCGGCGATCGTCGAGGGGCTGCTCGGCGCCGACCTGGTCGGGTTCCAGCTGCCCAGCGCGGCGGCCAACTTCGTCCAGCTGGCCCGCCGGCTGCAGGAGCTGCCCACCCGTGGCGCGACGATCGAGTACGACGGCCGGGTGGTGACCGCCCGGGCCTTCCCGATCTCCATCGACGTCGCCGCCTTCGACCGGCTGGCCAACTCCCCCGAGGTCCTGAAGCGGGCCGAGGAGATCCGCACCGAGCTCGGCGACCCGCAGAAGATGATCCTGGGGGTCGACCGGCTCGACTACACCAAGGGCATCAGCGTCCGGCTCAACGCCTTCCAGGAACTGCTCGAGGACGGCGCCGTCGAGGCGCCCGGCACGGTCATGGTGCAGGTGGCCACGCCCAGCCGGGAGCGGGTCGAGCACTACGTGCACATGCGCGAGACGATCGAGCAGCAGGTCGGGCACATCAACGGGGTGTTCGGCACGATCGGCGGGCCGGCGGTGCACTACTTCAACCAGTCGATGCCGCGCGAGGAGCTCGCCGCCCTCTACCGCGCCGCCGACGTCATGCTCGTGACGCCCTACCGCGACGGCATGAACCTGGTCGCCAAGGAGTACGTCGCCGCCCGCAGCGACCTCGGCGGCACGCTGGTCCTGTCCGAGTTCGCCGGCGCCGCGGCCGAGTTCCGGCAGGCGTTCCTGGTCAACCCGCACGACATCGCCGGGGTGAAGAACCAGCTGCTGCGCGCGCTGCGCGTCGAGCCCGCCGAGGCCGCCCGCCGGATGCGGGCCATGCGACGGCACCTGGCCAAGCACGACCTCGACCACTGGGCGTCGTCGTTCTTCGACGCGCTGCAGGCCCAGGCGTGAGCCCCGTCCCGGACGCGCTGGCGACGGCGCTGGCCGGGGCGGCCGCCCGCCGCCCGCTGCTGGTCGCCACCGACTACGACGGCGTCCTGGCGCCGCTGGTCGACGACCCCTCGGCCGCGGTCCCCTCCCCCGGCGTCGCCGAGGCGCTGGCCCGGGTCGCCGCGGCCGACGGCGTCACCGTCGCGCTGGTCAGCGGGCGCGGCGTCGACGACCTGGTGCGGGTCAGCGGCCTCGCCGGCCCCTACCGGTTCGTCGGCAGCCACGGCGCCGAGTACGGCGGGCCGCTGACCGGTGAGCTCGCCGACCGCCGCGACGCCCTGGCCGAGCGGATGACGCCGCTGGTGGCCGCCGTCCCGGGCGCGTGGCTGGAGGTCAAGCCGGCCAGCGTCGCCGTGCACGTGCGGCAGGTCGCCGACCGCGCCGCGGCCGCCGCGCTGCTGGCGGAGGCCGACGCGGCGGCGGATCCGTCACTGACGAAGAAGCCGGGCAAGGACGTGCTCGAGCTCGCGGTCACCGACGCCGACAAGGGCACCGCGGTGACCCGGCTGCGGACCGACCTCGACGCCGCCGCCGTCGTCTACCTCGGCGACGACGTCACCGACGAGGACGTGTTCCGCCGGCTCGGGCCGGCCGACGTCGGCGTCAAGGTCGGCGAGGGCCCGACCCTCGCCGGTCACCGGGTGACCGACCCCGCCGCCGTGGTCGCCGTCCTCGGGCTGCTCGGCGACCTGCTCGGCTGACCGGCCGGGGCGCGTCGCCCCCGCCCCCGGGTGACCGGCGGCCGGCCGGACGGGGACCGCTCCCCCGGCCGTCGACACGTCGACGGCTCCTCCCCCGCCACCTGCGCGGACGCGCCCGCCGTCCGCCGCGGCCGGCGGGTCGCCGGGGCCGGCCGGTCGACCTGACGACGGCGCTGCGGGCGGTCACCACCTCCTGCACAACGATCCGCCCGCGGACCTCCCGCGCGTCCGGGCGCGGCGCCGCTGCGGCTCCACCATTCCTCCTGCACGCCCGCCACATCCGTCCCAGCGGGCACACGCACCCAGGAGGCCCCACCGTGAACGCCGCGTCCCGCCCGCACGCCGGCCCGGCCGGCTGGTTCGCCGATCGCTCCCTCACCGTCAAGTTCGGCACCCTCGTCGCCGTGGGCGCCCTGGCCGTGGGGGGTCTGCTGGGGACGACGATGATCGGCAACTCCGCCGTCCTCGACGCCGAGCACCGCCTCACCGACCTCAACCACGCCGAGGAGCTCGTCCTCCAGCTCGACACCCGCGCGAGCGAGCTCAAGGTCGACGGCTTCAAGGCCCTCGTGCGCGAGGACCCCGCCGCGCAGCTGCCCGAGCTGGCCGACGACGTGGCCACCCCCGAGGCGCTGCTCGACGAGCTCTCCGGCGTCGAGCTCACCGGCGACAGCGCCGCGGCGGTCGAGGAGCTGATGGACACCTACGGCGAGTACACCGCCGCGATCACGGCCTTCGTCGAGAGCGCCGTCGCCGACCAGGCCGGGGCCCGGGCGCGGTGGGAGGACATCCAGGCCGCCAACGACCTCACCGACGCGGCCATCGGCACGGCCAAGGACACGCTCATGCGCGAGGTGGACACCGCCACGACCGAGCTCGAGGACGTCACCACACGGTCCGAGACCGTCGCGATGGTGGTGGCGGGGCTCGGGCTGCTGCTCCTGGTCGGCCTGAGCTGGCTGACCGCCCGCTCGGTGGTGCGCCCGGTCCGCGCCGTGCAGGCCTCCCTCGAGGCGCTGGCCCAGGGCGACCTCACCCGGGAGAGCGGGGTGCACTCCCGCGACGAGGTGGGCCGGATGGCCGACGCGCTGCACCGGGCCCAGACCGGCCTGCGCGAGGTCATGGAGACCGTCGTCACCTCCGCGGACGCCGTCGCCGCGTCGTCGGAGGAGCTCAGCGCGAGCTCGGCGCAGATCTCGGCGTCGGCCGAGGAGACCTCCGCGCAGTCCGGCGTGGTGGCCGGCGCGGCCGACGAGGTCTCCCGGAACGTGCAGACGGTCGCGGCGGGTGCCGAGCAGATGGGCGCCTCGATCCGCGAGATCGCCTCCAACGCCGCCGAGGCCTCCGCCGTCGCCGCCCGCGCGGTCACCGCCGCCGAGACCACCACCGCCACCGTGGCGCGGCTGGGGGAGAGCTCCGCGGAGATCGGCAACGTCGTGAAGGTGATCACGAGCATCGCCGAGCAGACCAACCTGCTCGCGCTCAACGCCACCATCGAGGCGGCGCGGGCCGGCGAGGCGGGCAAGGGCTTCGCGGTGGTCGCCAACGAGGTCAAGGAGCTGGCGCAGGAGACGGCGAAGGCGACCGAGGACATCGCCCGCCGCGTGCAGGCCATCCAGGGCGACACCACCGCCGCGGTGACCGCCATCGGGGAGATCAGCTCGATCGTCGCGCAGATCTCCGACCGGCAGACCACGATCGCCAGCGCGGTGGAGGAGCAGACCGCCACGACCAGCGAGATGTCGCGGTCGGTGGCCGAGGCCGCCCAGGGCTCGGGTCAGATCGCCGACAACATCGCCGGGGTCTCCAGCGCCGCCGACTCCACCACCCAGGCGCTGACCCAGACCCGCATCGCCGTCGACGAGCTCGCCCGCATGGCCGCCGGCCTGCGCGCCACGGTCGGCCGCTTCACCCACTGATCCAGGGCCACCCTGCCCCCACGCCTCGCAGGCGGAGGGGCCCTGCAGGGCGGCCGGTCCCGCACCTCACCACCGAAAGGCACGACCGTGTCCCTGTCCTGGCTCTCCGACCTGCGGGTCGGTCTCCGCCTCGCCCTCGCCTTCGGCGCGGTCGGCCTCCTCGTCGTGGTCTCCGCCGCGACCGGGCTGTCGGCCGTGGCCCAGCAGCGCGACCTCGCCGAGGAGCTGAGCCGTGCCGACGCCGTCCTCGCCGACGCCGAGACCGCCCGCTTCCAGATCGCCGACGTGACCGGCTGGCAGGGCCTGGTCGTCGCCGACGCCGTCACCTTCGGCCCGGAGGTCGCCCTGGCGCCGGACTCCTACAACCGGGCCGGCCTGCTGGACAGCAAGGACGCCGTCTACGCCTGGCTGGACGAGGTCGACACCGCGGCGATGGACGCCGACGAGGCCGCGGCCTTTGCCGAGCTGCGGCCGGCCTGGGACAACTACTTCGCCTGGGACGACCGGGTGGTCGAGTGGCTGTCCACGGGCACGCCGGAGGACGCCCGGGCGGCACTGGAGAGCATCAACGGCGGCGAGGCCGGTGAGGGCTACGGCATGGTCCTCGACCTCGCCGACCGGATCCAGGCCTCGGCCACCGAGCGGGCCGACCGGCTGCGTGCCGAGCAGGCGGACGCGCAGCGGAGCGCGACGGTGCTGCTGAGCGCCGTCGGCGTGCTCGCCGTGGTCCTCGCCGGCCTGTGCGCGGTGCTGGTCGGGCGCTCGGTCGTCCGCCCCCTGCGCCGGGTGCAGGCCCTGGCCGTCCGGCTGGCCGCGGGGGACCTGACGGAGGGCACCGGGATCCGGCAGCGCGACGAGGTCGGCCGGGTGGCCGAGGCGCTCGACGCGGCCCAGGACGGCCTGCGCACCGTGATGGCCTCGGTCGCGGCCTCGGCGGACGCGGTCGCGGCCAGTTCCGAGGAGCTGTCGGCGTCGGCGGCGCAGATCTCGGCCTCGGCGGGGGAGACCTCGGCACAGTCCGGCGTGGTGGCCGGCGCCGCCGAGGAGGTGTCGCGGTCGGTGCAGACCGTCGCCGCCGGGGCCGAGCAGATGGGCGCCAGCATCCGGGAGATCGCGACCAACGCCGCGGAGGCGTCGGCGGTGGCCGCGCGGGCCGTCACCGCGGCGGAGGCGACCACCGCGACGGTGGCGCGGCTGGGCGAGTCCTCGGCGGAGATCGGCAACGTCGTCAAGGTGATCACGAGCATCGCCGAGCAGACCAACCTGCTCGCGCTCAACGCCACCATCGAGGCCGCCCGGGCCGGCGAGGCCGGCAAGGGCTTCGCCGTCGTGGCCAACGAGGTCAAGGAGCTAGCCCAGGAGACCGCCAAGGCGACCGAGGACATCGCGCGGCGGGTGCAGGCGATCCAGGCCGACACGGGCGCCGCCGTGGGGGCGATCGGCGAGATCTCCCAGATCGTCGCGCAGATCTCCGACCGGCAGACCACGATCGCGAGCGCCGTGGAGGAGCAGACGGCGACCACGGCGGAGATGAGCCGCTCGGTGGCCGAGGCCGCCCAGGGCTCGGGTCAGATCGCCGACAACATCTCCGGCGTCTCCTCGGCGGCGGACTCCACCACGCAGGCACTGACCCAGACCCGCACCGCCGTCGACGAACTGTCCCGGATGGCGGCCGACCTGCGCACCGGCATCGCCCGCTTCACCCACTGACCCGGAATGGCTCCGCCCCGCCGCTGTCCGGCGGTCGGGCGGAGCCATTCCCGAATGGCCTCCACCTTCCCTTGGCACGTGGCGAGAAATGGCCCAGAACATCCCCCGAGCGGCGTGTGTGCCCATGTCGACAGGGCAACCACGCTGGCCCGCCGCTGCTCGGCGCCGTGTCGACAAATGGTGCGGAATGGCGTCCTGACACGGTTCCGCCGACCAATTCCGGTCGTACCCGGATCGTTACCGACACGCCATTTCCGGACGGGGACGGCCCCCATTCCCGTCCGTCACAGTCCGTGCCGACGGATCGCCCGGCCCGCGGCCGATCCCCGCCCGTCACCCCGACCGGCCCACCCCCGACATCCAGGAGCACACCCCATGAGCACCTCCCGCGCCGGCCGCTCCGGCGGCTGGTTCGCCGACCGACCGGTCGCCGTCAAGATCGGCGCGGCCGTCGCCGTCCTCGCGGTCGTCGCCGTCGCCATGACCGTCCTCGCCGTGAGCCGGCTGGCCGCGGTCGAGGCGGCCGCCACCCGGATCAACGGCAACGTGGTCACGCTGGCCGACCTCGCGGACATCCAGCGGTCCTGGCAGGGCGACCGCTCGCGCTACAACACCTACCCGATCGCCGACGAGCAGACCCGGGCCGCACTGCGGGCCGACCTGGCCGAGCGCCGGGAGACCATCGACGGGCAGCTCGACGCCTACGCCGAGGTGACGGTCAACCGGGCCGCCTTCGACGAGTTCCGCGCCGTCGTCGAGGACTACTACGCGGTCGCGGACGGGCAGCTGGTGCCGGCCGCCGACGCGGGCGACCTGGCCACCGCCGCCGCCGTGATCACCGGTCCGCTGCAGGACCGCTCCGACTCCCTCATGGACCAGTACGCCGCCATGCAGGACCGCCGGGTCGCCGCCGGCCAGGCCGACACCGACGACGCGGTGGCCACCGTCTCCTCGGCCACCACCACGCTGTGGCTGTCCCTGGTCGCCGGCATCGTCGTCGCCGGCGGGCTGACCGTCCTCGTCGTCCGGCGCCTGGTGGGCACCGTCCGCTCCGTGCAGCGCTCGGTCGAGGCGCTGGCGCAGGGCGACCTGACCGTCACGCCCGAGGTCCGTGGCCGCGACGAGCTGGGCCGGATGGCCGCCGCGCTGGGTGCCGCCCAGGAGAACCTGCGCTCGGTGCTGTCCTCGGTGGCGGCCTCCGCCGACGCCGTCGCCGCCTCCTCGGAGGAGCTCAGCGCGAGCTCGGCGCAGATCTCGGCGTCGGCCGAGGAGACCTCCGCGCAGTCGGGTGTCGTCTCGGGTGCCGCCGAGGAGGTGTCGCGGTCGGTGCAGACCGTCGCCGCCGGGGCCGAGCAGATGGGCGCCTCCATCCGGGAGATCGCCTCCAACGCCGCCGAGGCCTCCGCCGTCGCGGCCCGCGCGGTCACCGCCGCGGAGACCACCACCGCCACGGTGACCAAGCTCGGGGAGTCCTCCGCGGAGATCGGCAACGTGGTGAAGGTGATCACGAGCATCGCCGAGCAGACCAACCTGCTCGCCCTCAACGCCACCATCGAGGCGGCGCGGGCCGGCGAGGCGGGCAAGGGCTTCGCGGTGGTCGCCAACGAGGTCAAGGAGCTGGCGCAGGAGACGGCGAAGGCGACCGAGGACATCGCCCGCCGCGTCGAGGCCATCCAGAAGGACACCGGCGCCGCCGTCGGGGCCATCGGCGAGATCTCCCACATCGTCGCCCAGATCTCCGACCGGCAGACCACCATCGCCTCGGCGGTGGAGGAGCAGACCGCCACCACCGCGGAGATGAGCCGCTCGGTGGCCGAGGCCGCCCAGGGCTCGGGTCAGATCGCCGACAACATCGCCGGGGTCTCCAGCGCCGCCGACTCCACCACCCAGGCGCTGACCCAGACCCGCACCGCGGTCGAGGAGCTGTCCCGGATGGCGGCCGACCTGCGCACCGGCGTCGCCCGCTTCACCTACTAGGAGGACCCCCCTGCCCCCGCCGCTCGCAGGCTCGCGTCGGGCCCTGCAGGGGGGCTGCCCCCGCGGGGGGTGGCGGACTCACCTTGAGTCCGCCACCCCACCGCCGATGACCCATCGGGGACCCCTCGGTCCCCTCGCACTGAGAGAGAAGGCAGCGGTGGACGGTCTGGACGACATCGTCGAGGAGTTCCTCGTCGAGAGCCACGAGAACCTCGACCAGCTCGACACGGACCTGGTCGCCCTCGAGCAGGAGCCCGACTCCCGGGAGCGGCTCTCGAGCATCTTCCGCACCATCCACACGATCAAGGGCACCAGCGGCTTCCTCGCCTTCGGCCGGCTCGAGGAGGTCACCCACGTCGGGGAGAACATGCTCTCCCGGCTCCGCGACGGCGTCCTCGCGCTGACCCCCGAGCGCACCAGCGTGCTGCTGCGGATGGTCGACACGGTCCGCTCGCTGCTGGCCTCCATCGAGGCCACCGGCGGCGAGGGCGGGGTCGACGTCTCCGCCGTCGTCGCGGAGATCAGCGCGGCGATGGAGGACCGGCCGGCCCCGGCCCCCGCCCCCTCCCTCGCGCCCGCCGAGCCCGCCACCTCGTCGGAGCCCGCCCCCTCCCTCGCGCCCGCCGAGCCCGCCGCCTCGTCGGAGCCCGCCGCCGAGGCCGTCGCCGAGCCCGCCGAGCCCGTCGTCGTCGAGCCCGTCGCCGAGGTGGTGCCGGAGGAGCTGCCCGACGATGCACACGAGGAGCACCTCGACGAGCACCCCGACGAGCAGGCCGAGCCCGGCGCGCCGGCCGGTGCCGCGCGGCCCGAGGGCCCCGGCGGCCAGCAGGCCCGCCGCGGCGTGGCCGACAGCACGATCCGCGTCGACGTCGACCTGCTCGACTCGCTGATGCTGCTGGTCGGCGAGCTGGTGCTCACCCGCAACCAGATCGTCCAGTACGTGGGCCGCTCCACCGACACCGACCTGGTGCGCGCCTCGCAGCGGCTCAACCTCATCGCCAGCGAGCTGCAGGAGGGCGTCATGAAGACGCGCATGCAGCCGATCGACCACATCTGGTCCAAGCTGCCGCGCGTCGTCCGCGACCTCGGCATCCAGTGCGGCAAGTCCGTCCGGCTGGAGATGGAGGGCAAGGACACCGAGCTCGACAAGACGCTGCTCGAGGCGGTCAAGGACCCGCTGACCCACCTGGTCCGCAACTCCGTCGACCACGGCATCGAGTCCCCCGACCGCCGCCGCGCCGCCGGCAAGCCCGGCGAGGGCGTGCTCACGCTGCGCGCCCGGCACGAGAGCGGCCAGGTCGTGGTCGAGGTGGCCGACGACGGCGCCGGCATCGACCCGTCGCGGATCGGCGCCAAGGCGCTCGAGCGCGGCCTGGTCACCGGCGAGCAGCTGGCCCGCATGAGCCCGCAGGACGTGCTGCAGCTGATCTTCCTGCCCGGGTTCTCGACGGCCGCCGCGGTCACCAACGTCTCCGGCCGGGGCGTGGGCATGGACGTCGTCAAGACCAACATCGAGGCCATCGGCGGCACCATCGAGGTGGAGTCCGAGCCCGGGCGCGGCACCGTCTGCCGGCTGCGCATCCCGCTGACCCTCGCGATCGTCCCCGCGCTCACCGTCGAGTGCGCCGGCGACCGCTACGCCATCCCGCAGATCAGCCTGCAGGAGCTGGTCAGCCTCGACGCCGAGAAGGCCGCCAACGCCGTCGAGGAGGTCGGCGGCGCGCCGGTCTACCGGCTGCGCGGCGAGCTGCTCCCCCTCGTCCGGCTCACCGACGTCCTGGGCCTGGCCTCCGACCGGCACGACGGCCACGTCGTCATCGCGGTGCTCCGCTCGGAGGGCCGGCGCTTCGGCCTCGTCGTCGACCGGGTCATCAACACCGAGGAGATCGTCGTCAAGGCCGTCGGCGGCCAGCTCAAGGCGATCGGCCTGTACTCCGGCGCGACCGTCCTCGGTGACGGCGCCGTGGCGCTGATCCTCGACGTCCAGGCGCTGGCCCGCCGGGCGCTGCGCACCGAGACCACCGAGCGGCAGGAGGCCCGCGAGGCCGCGGAGCGCACCGCCGCCGCCGAGACCGAGCGACAGCGGATGCTGCTGGCCGCCATCGGCGAGGGCCGGCGGGTGGCGATCCCGCTGGACACCGTCACCCGCCTGGAGCAGGTGCGGGCCGACGCCGTCGAGCGGGTGGGCAACCGCGAGGTCGTGCAGTACCGCGGCGCGATCCTGCCGATCGTCCGGCTCGACCGGCACCTGGGCGCCTACGGCTCCGGCGAGCGCGAGGTGCTCGAGGTGATCGTCTACAGCGACCACGGCCGCAGCGTGGCGATCGTCGTGGAGGAGATCCTCGACATCGTCGACGGCGGCGCCGCGGTGCGCAGCGACATCGACGACCTGGGCCTGCTCGGCTCCGCCGTCCTCGGCGACCGGGTGACCGAGCTGCTCGACGTCCGCGCCGCGATCCTCGCCGCCGACCCGGCCTTCTACGCCGGGCTGCCGGCCCCCGACCACTCCCCCGCGTCCGCTCTGCTGGAGGCCTGACGTGACGACCCCGACCGACACCCCCACCCGCGCCGCCAGCGGGCAGCTGGCCACCTTCCGGCTCGACGGCGACCTCTACGGCGTCGAGGTCGAGCACGTGCAGGAGGTGCTGCGCAGCCAGAAGCTGACCCGGGTGCCGCTCGCCCCGCCGGCCGTCGCCGGGCTGATCAACCTGCGCGGCCAGGTGGTCACCGCCATCGAGCTGCGCGAGCGGCTCGGGCGCCCGCCGCGGCCGGCCGGCACCGACGCCGTCGTCATCGTCGTGCGGCTGCACGGCGAGGCGGTGAGCCTGCTGGTCGACTCGATCGCCGACGTCGTCGACGTGGACGCGGCCGACTTCGAGGCGCCGCCGGACACCCTCGACGGCCAGGCCCGCGAGCTCATCCGCGGCGCCTACAAGCTCGACGGCTCGCTGCTGCTGGCCCTCGACGTCCAGAAGGCGGTCGGCTCCTAGCCCGTCACCGCGGGCGCAGGCGGGCGACGAGCAGGGCGGCGTCGTCCTCGGCCGGGCCGGTGCGGAACCGCTCGGTGGCGGCCAGGACGAGGTCGGCGAGGTCGTCGGCGGTGCGTGAGCGGCCGGGCGGCCCGGCGAGGGCCGCGACGAGGCGCTCCTCCCCGAACAGGCCCTCGCGCCCCCGGGTCTCGGTGATGCCGTCGGTGTACATGACCAGGGCGTCGCCGGGCCCGAGGACGAGCTCCTGGGTCTCGACGGTCACCTCGGGGAGGATGCCGAGGAGCTGCCCGGCCGGGGCCAGCAGCGTGGCGCTGCCGTCGGCCCGCACCAGCACCGGGGGCTCGTGGCCGGCGCGGGCGAGCTGCACCACGGCGGTGCCGTCGGGGCGCGGGGTGACCCGGGCGCAGGCTGCGGTGAGGAACCGGTTGGGGGAGGTCTGCGCGCGCAGGGCGTCGTTGAGCCGCACCAGCGCGGCCGCCGGGGGCAGGTCCCGCGCGACGGCCTCCAGGGTGTGCCGGGCCAGCCCGGTGGTGCTCGCGGCGTCGATGCCCCGCCCGCAGACGTCACCGATCGCGAGCACGAACCCGCCGCCGTCGAGCGGGACGACGTCGTAGAAGTCGCCGCCGACCTCGACCGCCTCCTCCGCCGTGGCGTAGCGGGTGGCCAGCTCCACACCGGGGACCTCGGGCAGCCGGGCGGGCAGCAGGCCGTCCTGCAGGCGGCGGGCGATCCGGGTCTGCCGGCCGTAGAGGTGGGCGTTGTCCAGCGCGACCGCGACGCGCGAGGCGAGGTCGCCGACGAGCTCCTGCTGGTCGGTGAGCGGCCAGCCGCCGGCGGAGGCGCCGACCAGCGACAGCACGCCGGTGCTCCGGCCACGCACCACCAGCGGCGTGAGCAGACCCGGGCCGGGGCCGGGGCCGAGGAGCCGGGCGAACCGGGCCACCTCGGGCGGGCCGCCGTCCTCGGTCAGGTAGGGGAGCGCGTCCTCGACCACGAGGGGCCGCTGGGAGCGGAAGACCCGCGCGGCCGCGCTGCCTCCGTCGATGCGCAGCGGCCGCGCCGCCAGCAGCTCCTGCGCCGCCGCGTGGATCGCCGGGTCGGCGTGCACCGAGCACCGGGGCACCAGCTGCCCCGGCCGGCCGGCGAGCAGGACCACCAGCCAGTCGGCGTGCTCCGGAACCAGCAGGGCGGCCAGCTCGTCGAGCACGGCCGACTCGTCGAGGGAGCGGCTGAGCACCTCACTGGCCCGGGCCAGCAGGTCCAGCCGCTGCTGCGCCCGCTCGGCGCCGAGCCGGGCGTCCTGCTCGGCCCGGTAGAGGCGGGCGCGGTCCATCGCGGTGGCGCACTGGTCGGCCAGCGCGGTGAGCAGCTCCACGTCCTCGTCGGTGAAGGCGCGGGGACCGTCCCAGCCGAACGCCACGATCCCGGCCGGCCGGCCGTGGCTGCACAGCGCCAGGTTGGCCCAGGCCTGCTGCCGCACGCCCGAGCCCGCCATGTCGGGGTACCGCTGGTCGCGCTCGGTGGTGCTGCCCACCAGCACCGGGCCGTCCCCCTCGAGGACGTCGCGCACCAGTGGCGGGAGGGGAGCCGGGATCACCTGGCCCGGTCGGGCCACCTCGGGCGGCACGCCGGTCACCGCGAGGACCGAGAGCCCGGTGCCCGGCTCGTACTCGTTGAGGGTGGCGGCGGTGGCGCCCAGGATCCCCGGCGCGAGCTCCACCATCGTGGCGGCCACGTCGCGCACCGTGGTCGCCCGCGCCAGGGCCGACGTCAGCCGGTGCAGCCGCACCTGCTGCTGCAGCGCGTGCCGCACCCGCGCCGCCGCCGTCCGCTCGGCCTCCAGCAGCCGCCGACGTTCCTGCTGCTCCTCGTAGCGGGCGGTCTCGTCGGTGACGACCACGCCCAGGCCCTCCGGCGGCCCCGCCCCCGGCGTCGCCCGCACGGGGTAGTAGCTGACCCGCCAGTGGCGGCGGCGGCCGGGCTCGCCCGGGGTGGGCCCGCTCTCCAGCTCCAGGCCGGTGATCGGCTCGCCGGTGGCCAGTACCCGGCGCAGCAGGGGCTCGGCCTCCGGGGCAACGTCGGGGAGCACCTCGGCCACCGACCGGCCCAGGTGGTCGGCCACCGGGACGCCGTTGGCCGCGGCCAGCGTCTGGTTGATCCGCACGTAGCGCAGCTCGGTGTCGAGCACCGCGAAGCCGACCGGGGCACCGGCGAGCAGCATCCCCACGGCGGCCTCGACCAGGCCCGCGCCGCCGGGGGCCGCCGACCCGGCCTGGCCGCGCGGTCCTCGCGCTCCTGGGGTGGGGACCTCGGCCTGCATGGCCGCGCCAGTATGGAGGCGACGCCCCTCCCCTGGTAGCGCCCGCGGTGTCCGCCGGCGGTCAGTCACCGACCGTGATCGTTCCCTCGCCCAGCGGCGCTCGCCACGCGGCGGTCGCCCCTCACGCCTCCGGCGATCGGGTGACGGCCGCGTGGCGTCACGGGGTGATCACCTCCAGCATGGACGGGCCGCCTGCTCCGGGCGGTGCCGGCGGAGGGGGAGACGTGCCGTACACGCTGGTCAGTGCCGCGACGCTGGGGTTCGACCTGGTGCGCCTGCCCGGCGGCCGCGCCGCCGCCGACGTGCTCCTCACCGGCCTGACCGCCGGACCGGCCGAGCTGCCCGCCCTGGCCGCCGCCAGCCGCACCCGCGGCGCCGACCGCGAGCAGCGTGCGGTGCTGGCCGTGCGCGCCCGGCGGGCCCGCGAGCTGGCCGCCGCCGTCCCGCAGCTGCGCTCGGTGACCCCCGGCGACGGCGACCGCACCGCCGTCCTCGTCGCCCAGCTCGAGCGCGGCACGATCGGCACCGCCGCCGCCGTGGAGCGGGTGCTGCGCGAGGACGTCCTCGGGCCCGAGCACGCCGCCTTCCTCCAGGCCGACGACGACGTCCGGGAGCAGGCCGCCGAGGTCCTGGCCGACGCCGTGGTGGGGGAGTGGGCCGCCGGCGTGCTGCCGCCGCTGGTCCGCCGCGAGCTCGTGCAGCCCTTCGCCACCGCCGTCCCGGACGCCCCCACCCGCGGCGCCGGCGCCGACCTCGGTCCCGCCACGCCCGAGCTCGCCTCCCTGCTGGCGACCGTCTCCGGCCTCGACGCCCGCGGCCGGGACCGCTGGCGCACCGCCGTCGACGAGGGCCGCGCCGAGCAGCGCCCGTGGGCCACCGCCATGCACGAGGCCTCCTGGGCCGCGCACGTCTCCGGCCGCACCCGCACGCTGGCCACCGCCCAGCTGCTCGCCGTCCGCGCGTTCGCCGCCGGCGGCTTCGACGCCCGCGACGGCGCCTCGGGCTCGTGGAACGCCCTCGCCGGCGTCGTCCAGGGGCTGGCCATGGGCGACCTGCTCGACGGTGGTGCGCTCGGCGTCCTCCTCGCCCCCTGGCGCCGCGTGACGGGCCGCTGAGGCTCCGCTCGCCCGCTCCCGCCCGTCGACTGTCGGGTCGGTGCCGCCGACACGCGACGACACGCCGCGACGAGCGACGACGAGCCGCACCTCGAGCCGCCGCCGATCCCCGAACCGCAGGTGAGCGCGCCGCCGGCCCCGGCAGGTCACCGTGCGGCGGGTCGACATGTGCCCGCACCCGCGGCGGTCACCGACCGGTGCCGTAACGGTTGGGCGCTCCGCGTCAACCCGGCGGCTGGGGCGGCCGAGAACTCCTGTGACAGGCGATGCGGGTGGGGCTGCCCGGGGCCGATCCCACCGGCCCGCCCCGCTGCCGAGACCCCCGACGCACGGCCGACCGGCCGCGCGCCGCCGGAGCAGGAGGACGTGTGGACCCGATCCGGGTGCTGGTGGTCGACGACTCGGTCGTCGTCCGCAAGATCGTGACCGACGTGCTGTCCTCCGACGCCGCGATCGAGGTCGTCGGGACGGCGGTCAACGGCAGGCTCGCCCTGGGCAAGGTCGACCAGCTGCGGCCCGACCTCGTCACGATGGACATCGAGATGCCGGAGATGAACGGCATCGAGGCGGTCCGGGCCCTGCGCGCCCAGCGCAACCGCGTGCCGATCGTCATGTTCAGCACGCTCACCGAGCGCGGCGCCGCGGCCACCCTCGACGCGCTGTCGGCCGGGGCCAACGACTACGTCACCAAGCCGGCCAACGTCGGCAGCGTCGCGGCGTCGATGGAGAGCGTGCGCGAGCAGCTCATCCCGCGGATCAAGGCGCTCACCGGGCGCCCGGCCGGTCCCGCCGCCCGGCCCGCCGCCGCGCCGCCCGCCCCGCGCACGCCGACGTCCCGCACGGCTCCCCACAAGGCCCCGGCCGTGCTCGTGATCGGCTCCTCCACCGGCGGGCCCGAGGCCCTGGCCAGGGTGCTGCCGGTGCTGCCGGCGAGCCTGCCGGTGCCGGTCCTGCTCGTGCAGCACATGCCGCCGGTCTTCACCCGGCAGTTCGCCCAGCGCCTGGACCGGCTCTCGGCCCTGCGCGTCGTCGAGGCCGTCGACGGCTCGCCGCTGCTCCCGGGCACCGTGCACCTTGCCCCCGGCGACCACCACCTCACCGTGCGGGGCAGCGGCCGCGGCGCGACGACGACCCTGACGCAGGGCCCGCCGGAGAACTTCTGCCGCCCCGCCGTCGACCCGCTGTTCCGCTCCGCGGTGACCGCCTACGACGGCGCCGTCCTGTCCGTGGTGCTCACCGGCATGGGCGCCGACGGCCGCGCCGGCGCGGCGGCCGTCCGCGACGCCGGCGGCACCGTCGTCGTCCAGGACCAGGCCACCTCGGTCGTCTGGGGCATGCCCGGCGCCGTCGCCGCCGCCGGCCTGGCCGACGAGGTCCTGCCCCTCGACCGCATCGCCGAGGCCATCACCCGCCACCTGTCCCGCGCCGTCCCGCCGCGCCCGGCACCTCCGACCCTCGCGACGGGAGCCCTGCGATGACCCTCACCGCCACCCGCTTCGACTGGGTCCGCCAGCTGGTGCACCGGGAGAGCGCGATCGTGCTCGCCCCCGGCAAGGAGTACCTGGTCGAGGCCCGGCTCCTGCCGCTGGCCCGCAGGATGGGGCTGGCCGACGTCGACCAGCTGGTCGACACCGTCCGCAGCCGCCCGCGGCCGGACGACACCCGCCTGATCGTCGAGGCGCTCACCACCAACGAGACCTCGTGGTTCCGCGACGGCGACCCGTTCACCGCCCTGACCTCGACGGTGCTGCCGGCCCTGCAGGCCGCCCGCGGCCCGGCCGAGCGGCTGCAGATCTGGTCGGCGGCCTGCTCCAGCGGCCAGGAGCCCTACACGATCGCCATGCTGCTCGACGACGCGCTGCCCGACGCCGCGACGCGGGTGTCGATCACCGCCACCGACATCTCCCGCGAGATGGTCGAGCGCACCCGCACCGGCCGGTTCAGCCAGCTCGAGGTCAACCGCGGCCTGCCCGCCCCGATGCTGGTCCGCCACCTCCGGCGGGCGGGCAGCGAGTGGGAGGTCGCGCCGGACCTGCGCCGCATGGTCACCGCCCGCGAGTGCAACCTGGCCGCGCCGCTGCCGCGGATGGGCCCGTTCGACGTCGTGTACCTGCGCAACGTCCTCATCTACTTCGACCTGCCCACCAAGCAGGCGATCCTCCGCCGGGTGCGCGAGCTCATGCGCCCGGACGGCTGGCTGTTCCTCGGTGCCGCCGAGACCACCCTCGGCGTCGACGACTCCTGGAGCCGCGTCGTCCTCGGCCGGACCTCCGCCTACCGCCCGCTGAAGGGGGCATGACCGTGCGCGCTCTGGTGATCGACGACTCCCGCGCCATGCGGCGCATCGTGACCGGCATCCTCGAGGGGTTCGGCTACGAGACCCGCCAGGCCGAGCACGGGCAGCAGGCGCTCGACGTCCTGCACGAGGGCTGGGCGCCCGACCTGTGCACCGTCGACTGGAACATGCCGCTGATGGACGGCCTGCAGTTCGTCAACGCCGTCCGCGCCAACCCGGCCTGGCGCGCGGTGACCCTGATGATGGTCACCTCCGAGAGCGAGCACGGCCAGATCGTGCGCGCGCTGGCCGCCGGCGCCCACGAGTACGTCATCAAGCCGTTCACCGCCGACGCCATCCGCGACAAGCTCGCGCTGCTCGGCCTGCTCCCGCAGGAGGTCTCGCTGTGACCGGACCGTGCGACACCGGGCTGCGCCGCCGCGCCACCGACCGGCCGCCGGCCGTCGTCGACCTGCTCGACGAGGCCACGCTCCAGCAGATCACCGAGCAGGCGTGGCTGGCCCTCGTCGGCGAGGACGAGGTGCTCGTCCCGCTGCCGGCACCACTGCCGGCCGCGACGCACAGCTCCTGGGTCGAGATCGTCGGCCCGTGGACCGGCGCCGTCGTGCTGACCTGCGGCCACGACACCGCCGCCGAGCTCACCGCCGCCCTGCTCGGCGAGCACACCCCGCCGGTGCTCGAGGACGAGGACGTCGACGACGCCCTCGGCGAGCTCGCGAACGTGGTGGGCGGCAACGTCAAGGCCGTCCTCCCCGGACCGTCCGTCCTCGGCCTGCCCGAGGTCGGCGCCACCCCACCCGCCGGCCGCGAAGCCGACACCCGCCGCGTCGCCGTCCTGTGGCGCGGTCAGCCGCTGACCGTCTCCGTGCAGTCCCCGCTGCACACCGAGCGAGAGAACGAGGTGCCCCTGTGAAGATCCTGGTCGCCGACGACAGCCGCGTGATGCGGCAGATCGTCATCCGCACCCTGCGTCAGGCCGGCTACGACGACCACGAGGTGGTCGAGGCCGAGGACGGCCGCGACGCCTACGACAAGGTCCGCTCGGAGAACCCCGACCTGGTCCTGTCGGACTGGAACATGCCCAACATGACCGGCCTGGAGTGCCTGCAGGCGCTGCGCTCCTCCGGCTCGGCGGTGCCCTTCGGGTTCGTCACCTCCGAGGGGTCGGCGGAGATGCGGGAGAGGGCCGCCGACGCGGGCGCCCTGTTCCTCATCGCCAAGCCCTTCACCGAGGAGTCCTTCCGCGAGAACCTCGACGGGGTGCTGGCGTGACCGCCGCCCTGACCGTCTCGCTGCCCGACGCCAAGGCCGTCAAGGACATCCTGTCGGGCCTGGTCGGCAAGCCGGTGGGCGTGACGCCGGGTGACCCAGTCACGCCCACCGCGACCGACCCGGTCTCGGTGGCGGTCTACGTCAGCCCGACGATGGCCGTCAACGCCCTGTGCGTCATGGACCTGCCGCTGTCGGCCTGGACCGGCGGTGCGCTGGCCCTGCTGCCGCCCGGCGGCGTCCAGGACGCCGTCGAGGAGGACGGCGAGCTCACCTCGATGCTCGCCGAGGCGCTGCACGAGGTCGTCAACGTCGTCTCGGCGCTGTTCAACGTGCCCGGCGCCCCGCACTCGAAGCTCTACCGGCTGTACGTGCCGGGGGAGGACCTGCCCGGCGACGTCGCCGGGATGCTGGCCGCCTTCAACCGCCTCGACCTCGCCGTCGAGGTGCCGGGCTACGGGAAGGGCCGGCTCTCGCTGGTCGTCCCCTGAGGACTGCCCCGGGGCGGCGCCGGGTCCGTCGTCCGCCGCCCCGGGCGCACTCAGGCGGAGCTGGCCGCGCACTCCTCGACCGTCGTCGGCAGGCACGCCCAGACGTGCTTGGAACCGTCGTCGACGTACCAGCCGTGCGCCACGGACAGGCGGGCCACCAGGTAGAGGCCCAGGCCGCCCTGGGAGGGGTCCCGGCCGACCGCGGGCGAGGGCATCGTGTCCGCGTCCCGGTCGCTCACGTCGAGCAGCCAGCCGCCGGTGCCCGCGACCACCGTCGCGACCACCGGCGACCGGCCGTGCCGCAGCGCGTTGGAGGCCAGCTCGTCGAAGGCCAGCACCAGCCGGTCCGACGCCGGGTCGTCGGGGTCGCGGGGGAAGCCGAGGGAGCCGAGGTGCTCGCGGAGTCCCGCGCGCGCCGCCGGGAGCTCGGCGATGTCACCGAGGTCGAAGCGCCACAGCTCGCCGCGCCCGTCGGGCAGGGGCCGCAACGGCCACGTCAGTCGGCCCATGTCCTCTCTCCGTCGTGGTCCCGTTCTCGGACGGTCCCGGGGTGCCCAGCCCACCGGCGGGTCAATCGTGTCCGGCCCCGCCGGGTGAGGCGGATCTCGCGCCCGGTGACGGCCGCGGTCAGGGCCGGGGAGGGGCGACGGTGAGCGCGACCAGGGCGACGTCGTCCTGCGGGGTGCCCTGCAGCAGCCGCGCCAACAGCTCGTCGCACAGCACCGCCAGCGGCCGTCCGGCCAGCTCCGCCAGCGCCCGGTGCAGCCGCCCGGTGCCCTCGTCGAGGGTGCTCCCGCGCCGCTCCACCAGACCGTCGGTGTGCAGCAGCACCGTCGACCCCGGGGCCAGCGGGACCACCGCCTCGCGGCGCTCCGCGGTCGCGTCGACCCCCAGCAGCAGGTCGGCCTCGTCGTGGGCCAGCGCCTCGACGCCGCCGTCGGGGCGCAGCAGCACCGGCGGCGGGTGACCGGCGTTGGCCCACCGCAGCCGGGTGCCGCCGGCCTCCAGCCGCGCGACGGCGGCCGTGGCCAGCGTCCCGGCGTGCATGGTGGACATCGCCTCGTCCAGGCCGCGCAGCACCTCGGCCGGCCCGCCCCGGCTGGAGTGCGCGATGCCGCGGACCAGGCCGCGCAGCTGTCCCATCGCGGCCGCGGCCGCCGTGTCGTGCCCGACCACGTCGCCGATGACCACCACCGCGTCGCCGTCGGGGTGCCGGAAGGCGTCGTACCAGTCCCCACCCACCCGGGCCGCCTCAGCGGCCGGCACGTAGCGGACCTCCACCTCGACGCCGGGGAAGGCGGGGGGCGCGGTGAGCAGGCTGCGCTGCAGCGCCTCGGCGAGCTGGATCTGGCGGCTCTGCCGGCCGACCCGGTCGATGGCGCGGCCGGCCTGCACCGCGACGGCGCGGGCGGTGGCGAGGTCCTCGGGGGAGACCTCCCGGCCGGGGTCGAGGTAGAGCGACAGGACGCCGACGGTCCGCGACTCGGCCGGCAGCGGCAGCACCAGCACCGACTGCGCGCGCAGGTCCCGCAGCATCTCCCGCGTCCGGTCGTCGGACATGAGCGCCAGGACGTCGGTCACCGGGGCCGCCACCGGCGCGCCCGTCCGCAGCGCCCGCCCGACCGGTGAGGACGGCGGGAGGGTGTCCAGCCGCACCATCGCGTAGCGGGCGAGCAGGTCGCGGCGCTGCGGGTCGGCGTGCCACGAGCCGACGTCGCGGGTGCGGCCCTCGCGGTCGACGACGGTGACGACGCAGCCGTCGGTGAGCACCGGGACGACCAGCCGGGCCAGCCGGCCGAGCGCGGACACGCCGTCGAGCGCCCCGGACAGCTCCGCGGCCACCCGCACCAGCAGCGTCGCGCGCGCCGCGGCCCGGTCGGCGCGCTCCTGCACCGTCCGGCGGCGGGAGACGTCGGAGACGGTGAGCGCCAGCCCCTCGGCCGCCCGCGCGGCGCGGACCTCGTACCACCCACCGCCGGCCAGCACCGTCACGGGCTCGGCGGAGTCGGCGGCCTCGGCACCCGCGGAGGCCAGCGCCGGCCCCGCCGCGCCGGGCACCTCCGCCAGGACCTGCCCGAGCAGGTCGGACTGCAGGTGCCCGAGCAGCCGCTCGGCGGCGGCGTTGAGCCAGGTCAGCCGGCCCCCGGGGTCCAGGGCGAGGACGGCGGCCGGGAGCCGGTCGACCAGCGCGGCCAGCGCGGCCGGGTCGCCGAGCGGGGGAGTGCGGCGCGGGAGCGGGACGGTGGGCTGGGGACCGGGCGGCAGGCCGCGCACCGGCCCCGGCCCGGCGAGCGGATCGGCCATCGTCCTCGGTCCTCCCGGCACCGTCGGGGCGAGGCTGGCTCCCGCGGACACCACCGTGATCGTGGCGCGTGCGGGCCCGGCTGCCAACCGCCCGGCGCACCGTGCCTCACCTGAACGGGGCGGTCCGGTACCGGAGGTGCGGCCCGCCGGGGCCGATGCGGCAGCATGTGCCCCCGTGACCCCGGACGGCCTGGCCCCGCCGCCGAGCGACCTGCTGGTGCAGGCCGTCGAGGGCATGCAGCGGCCGCTGTTCGTGCTCGACGAGGGGTGGCGCTTCGCCTACGTCAACCCCGCGGGCGCGGCGGTCCTCCGCCGGACCGTCGCGGGCCTGACCGGGAGGGGCATCTGGGAGGAGTTCCCCGAGGCCGTCGGCGGCCCGTTCGAGGAGCTGTACCGCCGCGTGCGGGGCACCGGCGGGTCGGGGTCCACCGAGGCCTTCTTCGCGCCGCTGGACGCGTGGTTCCGTGCCGAGGCCTTCCTCACCGGGGCCGGGCTGGTGGTCACCTACGACGACGTCACGGTGCACCGGCGGGCCGACGAGGAGCGCGCGGCGGCGATCGCGGCCCGGGAGCAGGCCGCCGCCTCCGCCGCCGCGGCCGCCGAGCGGGCCGAGACCGCCGCCCGCCACCTGGTCCTCCTGGGCGACATCAGCCAGGCCATGACCGCCACCACCGACGTCGACGAGGCGGTGGCCCGGCTCGCCGCGCTCGTCGTCCCGCTGCTGGCCGACTGGTGCCTGGTCAGCGTCGTCGACCCCGACGGCACCCGCCGCGACGTCGGCCGCGCGCACAGCGACCCCGCGCTGGTGGCGGCGATGCACCGCTACGCCGACCTGCGGGTGCGCAGCAACCGGCCCACCGCGCCGGTGCCGACCGCGCTGGCCCAGGGCCGTCCGGTCGTGCTGCCCCGGGTCACCGATGACGACGTGCGCGCGATGGTGGCCGACGAGGAGAGCCGCGCCGCCCTCGCGCCGCTGCGGGTCGCCGCCGTCGCCACCTTCCCGCTGGTCGCCCGCGGCGAGCTGTTCGGCGCGTTCACGCTGGTCAACGGCCCCGAGCGCGGGCCGCACACCGACGCCGAGCTGCGCACCGCCGAGATCGCCTCCCGCCGCGCGGCGCTGGCCCTCGACAACGCCCGCCTGGCCAGCGCCGCCCAGCAGGTGGCCGAGCGGATGCAGCACAGCCTGCTCTCGCCGCCGGTGCAGCCCGACCACCTCGAGCTCGCCGTCCGCTACCGGCCGGCCACCCGCGGGGTGTCCATCGGCGGCGACTGGTACGACGCGTTCCTGCAGCCCGACGGCGACACGGTGCTCGTCATCGGCGACGTCATGGGACACGACATCGAGGCCGCCGCGGCCATGGGCCAGGTCAAGACGCTGGTCCGCGGCATCGCCTTCGACCGGCTGGAGGAGCCGGCCGGGGTGCTGCGCCGGGTCGACCACGCCCTCGTCGGTCTCGCCGTCCCGGCGATGGCCACCGCGCTGGTCTGCCGGGTCGAGCAGGACGAGGTCGAGCGGGTGACGGGGGAGCGCCGGCTGCGGTGGTCCTCGGCCGGGCACCCCGACCCGATGCTGCTGCTGCCCGACGGCACGGTGCGCGACCTCAGCGCCCCGGTGGGCCCGCCGCTGGGCATCGGCTGGCGGGGTCCGCGGGCCGACGGCGAGGCCGTCGTCCCCGAGGGCGCCACGCTGCTGCTGTTCACCGACGGGCTGTTCGAGCGCCGCGGGACCCCGCTCGACGAGGGCCGCGACGCCGTGCGCGCGTTGCTGGCCGCCTGCGCCGGCAAGGCGCTGTCCGCACTCTGCGACGACCTGCTGTCGAGCATGCTCGGCGAGGGCGTCGAGGACGACGTCGCGGTGCTCGCCGTGCGGGCCCACCCGGTGCGCGGGGAGCGGCCGGCCGAGGCCGGTCCCGAGGTGCTGCCCCCGGTGGTCGGCCGTCCGGCCTGAGGTCGCCCGGCTCGCTAGGTGCGGGCGGCCGCGGTGCGGGCCGCCTCGGCGACGGCGGCCACGCCCTGCTCGGACCACAGGATCGAGTAGTGGTCGGTGTCGGGCACCTCGCGGGCGGTGATGCCGGAGGGCTCCAGGCCCAGGCCGGCCAGCCGGACCTCGTCGTAGAGCCCCGGCCGCTGGCCGAGCAGGCCGCGGGTGGCCCACAGCAGCGTCGCCGGCACCGGCAGCGAGGCGCTGGCCTCCAGCACCCGCTCGTTGAGCAGCACGTCGCCGCCGTCGACCCGCACCGCCTCGGGCACGCACGCGCTGCGCAGCGGCACCGCGCCGGGCACGAGGTCGCGGGCGAGGTAGGCGGCCACGGCGGGGACGTCGACCCACGGGCCGACGGCGGGGTGCTGCGCCCAGAACGCCCGGACCGCGGCCAGGTCGGGGAACGTCGTGCCCAGCCGGTCGAGGGAGGGGCCGAGGAGGGCGGCGAGCTTGGCCTCGACGTCGGCCCCCGGCGGCTCGGGCAGGGCCAGGCCGCCGTCGACGAGCACCAGCCCGTGCACCCGGTCGCGGGCCGTCCCGGCGGCGGCCAGCGCCGCGACGAAGGCGCCCATCGAGTGGCCGACGAGCACGGTGGCGTCGGCGCCGGCCTCGGCGTCGGCGCCGAACCGGTCCAGCAGGGTGGCGACGTCGTCGGCGTGCCGATCGAGGCCGTAGGGGCCGGGCAGGTCCGCCGAGGCGGCGCGGCCACGCAGGTCGGGTGCCAGCACCTCGAACTCCCCGGCCAGCGCCGCGGCGACCGGCGCCCAGGCCATCGCGTTGGCGGTGATGCCGTGGACGAGCACGGCGATGGGGGAGCCGGGCGCGTCGGCGGCCCAGTGCAGGGCCGCGAGCTCCCCGCCGTCGACGGGGACGCTGATCTGCACGGGCTCGGTCATGCCGCCACCCTGCCCGCTCACGCGCTCAGCCGCTCGATCGCGAACGCCACGAGGAACCCGACGCTGGTGACGACGCCGGTCCAGGTGCCGGTCCGCTCGAACGCCTCGGGGATCATCGTGTCGGCGACCATCGTGAGGATCGCGCCCGCGGCGACGGAGGTGATGACCGCGACCACCTCGGGTGACGCGTCACCGAGGGCCAGGTAGCCGACCAGGGCCGCGACGCCGCCGGCGACCGCGATGCCGCCCCACACGCCGAAGACGTAGCCCGCCCGGCGCCCGCTGGCCTTCATGCCCGCAGCGCTGGACAGCCCCTCGGGCACGTTCGAGATGAACACCGCGGCCAGCACCGACGGGCTCACCGAGCCGCCGCCGAGCAGGCCCAGGCCCAGGACCACCGACTCCGGGACGCCGTCGAGCAGCGCCCCGACGGCGATCGCCGCGCCGCTGCCGGCCTGCTCCTCCTCCGAGGGCTGCTGCTGGGACCCCTCGCCGCCGGACCGCTTGCGGTGCCGCGCCCCGCGGCGGGCCAGCAGGGCGTTGGCGCCCACGTAGGCGAAGGCGCCGCCGAGGAACCCGAGCGCGGTCGGGCCCAGCCCGCCGGTGTCGGCGGCCTCGGCCACGAGGTCGAAGGCGACGGCGGAGACCAGCACGCCCGAGCCGAACGCCATGACCGACGCGATGACCGTCCGGGGCACCCGCACGAACCAGGCGACCGCCGCGCCGAGGACGAGGGCGGCGCCGCCCAGCAGACCCCACAGACCCGCCTCGACAGCTCCCGGCACGGGGCGGTCCCTGCCCGCTCCCGCTCCCGCCAACCGTCGACGGAGGCCGGTCGTCACCGGCACAGTCGTCCGTGCCCGACCGTTCCCCGCCGCCGAGGAGGCCACCGTGCCCGTCACCCACACCGCGCTGACCGTCCCGGCCTGACGTGCGCGCCCTCGTCTCCGCCGGGCCCGGCCGCCTCGGCTGGGAGGAGGTCCCCGACCCGGAGGTCGCGCCGCACGGCGCCCTCGTCCGGCCGCTGGCGGTCGCCCGTTGCGACCTCGACGCCCCCATGGCCGCGCTCGGCCTCTTCCCCGGCCCCGTCCCGGTGGGCCACGAGCTGGTCGCCGAGGTCGTCGAGGTGGGCGCCGACGTCGCGCTGCGCCCCGGTGCCCGGGTCAGCGTCCCGTTCCAGGTCTCGTGCGGCGGCTGCGGGCCGTGCCGGGCGGGGCGCACCGTGGCCTGCACCACCTACCGGGCCCCGGCGGGCGCCGCGTACGGGTTCGGCGTCCGGGGCGGGGGTCACGGCGGCGCGGTGGCCGACCTGCTCGCCGTCCCGCACGCCGACCACGCGCTCGTGGCCGCGCCGCCGGCCCTGTCCGACGTGGCGCTGGCGACCCTGCCGGACAACGCCGTCGACGCCTGGCGCGCGGTCGGGCCGCAGCTGCGCGAGCGCCCGGGCGCCGAGGTGCTCGTCCTGGCCGGCGCGGTCCCCTCCATCGGGCTCTACGCCGTCGCGCTGGCCCGTGCCCTCGGTGCCGGGGGTGTGCGCTACGTCGACGACGACGAGCAGCGGTGCGCGGCCGCGGCGTCGCTGGGTGCCGAGGTGACCCGGCGCGAGGGCGGCTGGCCGCGCCGGTACGACCGGGCCGACGTCGTCGTCGACGGGTCCGCCGACCCCTCCGGGCTGGCCTGCGCGGTGCGCTCGACGGAGGACCAGGGGCTGCTCACCGTGGTCGGCATCCTCTTCGGCGAGGCCGCCCTGCCGCTGCTGGAGATGTACACCCGCGGGATCACCGTGCACCTGTCCCGCGCGGACTCCCGCCGACACCTGCCCGAGGTGCTCGGGCTCGCCGCGTCCGGTGCCTTCGACCCGCTCGCCGTCCCCACCACGACGGTGCCGTTCGACGCCGCCGCCGAGGTCTGGCTGCAGCCCGCGACCAAGCTGGTCCTCGCGCGCTGACGCCCGCCCGCGGCGCGGTGTGTGCACGGATCGTCGTCCCCGGGCCACCGCGGCCGCGTCATGTGCACGGGACGCGGTCACGAGCCGGTCCCTGTCCCCCCGGACACCGGCTCACGGCCGGACCGGTTCCCCCACCGGCGGCCACGGGCCTACCGTGGCCCCGCACGGGGGCCGACCTCCGGAGGAGCCGTGCCCGGGACGACGCAGACGCTCCGCCACCGCACCGTCCTCCTCCCCGGGGGACTGCGGCTGGACGCCGTGGAGCAGGGGGCCCCGGCCGGTCCGGCGGTCGTGCTGGTCCACGGCTGGCCGGACTCGTGGTTCTCCTGGAGCCGCGTGCTCCCGCACCTGGACCCGCGGCTGCGCGCCGTCGCCTTCAGCCAGCGCGGGTTCGGGGACTCCGACCACCCGGCGACCGGCTACGACCTCGACCGGTTCGCCGACGACGTGGTGGCCCTCTGCGACGTGCTCGGCCTGCCCCGGGCCCACCTCGTGGGCCACTCCTTCGGCACCTTCGTGGTCCGCCGCGTGGCCCAGGAGCACCCCGACCGCGTCGACCGGATGGTGCTCGTCGGCTCGGCCGACCGCATGGGCGACCGGCTCGTCCGGGAGGTGCGGTCGGCGATCGCCGACCTCCGCGACCCGGTCCCGGTGGAGTTCGCCCGGGAGTTCCAGTCCGGCACGGTCCACCGCCCCCTCCCGCCGGACTTCTTCGACGCGATCGTCGCCGAGAGCCGCAAGGCGCCGGCTCACGTCTTCCGGGACGTCTGGGAGGGGCTGGCGCGCTCCCACGACCGCGATCGGCTCGGCGACGTGACCGCGCCCACGCTGGTGCTCTGGGGTCAGGCGGACGCGTTGTTCGACCGGGGTCAGGAGGACCGGCTCCTCGCCGCTCTCCCGGACGCGCGCCTGCGGGTCTACCCCGACACCGGGCACTGCCCGAACTGGGAGCGTCCCGAGGACGTCGCCGCGGACGTCAACGCCTTCCTCCTGCCCGGGTGATCCCGGGCGCCCAGGCATGGGAAGCGATACGCACGTCTCACGTCCGGAAACGGGTGTAGAGCTTCCGATGCCTGGCGATCAGTCGGGGTGGCGCAGCAGGTAGCGGCCGAAGTGCGGCACGGTGAAGGCGATCTGGCCGCGCTCGGCGGAGTACACCAGCCCCTTCTTGATCAGCGAGTCGCGCGCGGGGGACAGCGACGCGGGCTTGCGGCCCAGCGCCGCGGCCACCTCCGACGTCGCGACCGGGGCGCCGGCCGGGCCGCCGAGCTCGGCCATGGCGTGCATGTACTCGCGCTCGGCCGGGGTGGCGCGGTCGTAGCGGGAGCCGAAGAAGCCCACCGCGAGCTCCGCCTCGGCCACCGGCGCGGCCATCGCGACGTCGGCCGCGGTGATCGGGGAGGCGGCCGCGACGTCCCAGGTGACCTTGCCGTAGGCCTGCACGAAGTACGGGTAGCCGTCCGCGGCCTCGTACAGGGCGTCGAGGGCGGCCTGCTCGTACTCGACGTCCTCGCGCTCGGCGGGGGCGAGCAGCGCGCGGTCGGCGGCGGGCCGGTCGAGGCGGTCGATGCGCAGGTAGCGGAACAGCCGCTCGGAGTAGCTCTTCGACGCCGACAGCACCGCCGGCAGGTGGGGCAGGCCCGCGCCGACGACGATCAGCGGCGCGCCCTGCTGGGACAGCTCGTGGCAGGCGGCGCAGATGGCCGAGACGTCGGGGGCCTGCACGTCCTGCATCTCGTCGACGAACAGCGCGATGCCCTTCCCGACGTCGGCGGCCAGCCCCGCCGCGTCGCTGAGCAGCTCGACCAGGTCGATCTCCATGTCGCCGGAGTCGGCCCGGCCGGTGGTCGCCGCGACGTCGATGCCCGGCTGCCAGCGGTCGCGGAGCTTCCCGTCGGCCGGCGCCAGCCGCTGGGCGAAGGCCTTGAGCGTCCCGAGGACGGCGTCCATCGACTCCTGGTCGGGGTGGCGCAGCTCGCGCAGCGCCATGTGCAGCGCCGAGGACACCGGCCGGCGCAGCGACTGGTCGGGCCGGGCCTCGATCTTGCCGGTGCCCCACCCGCGGCCGATCGCCGCCGAGCGCAGTTGGTTGAGCAGCACGGTCTTGCCCACGCCGCGCAGCCCGGTGAGCACCAGCGAGCGCTCCGGCCGGCCCCGCGCGATCCGCTCCAGGACGACGTCGAAGGCCGACAGCTCGTCGTCACGACCGGCCAGCTCCGGCGGGCGCTGGCCGGCGCCCGGGGCGTAGGGGTTCCGCACGGGGTCCACGTCGAGCACCGTATGGCCCCGTCTAGCCCTGCCGGTAGAGATCGGTAGAACCTCCTACGCCGTGTCGCCACCCGGGCACTTCCGCGGGGGTGCCCGGGATCGACCGGCGTCTAGGGCTCTCTGGCGCCGATCCGAGACGGGCCTAGAGACGGCGAGAGCGCGGGGGCTCCCAGGGAGCGCCGTTAGCGTGGCCGCCGTGATCAGGTTCGCGCTCAAGGTCGTCGTGATGGCCCTGGCCTTCTACGCCCTCACCCGGCTGCTGCCCGGCATCGACGTGGAGGGCAACGAGGAGGGCACGTTCGGCGTCAGCGGCACCTTCCTGTGGGTGGCGCTGCTCTTCGCGGTGGTCAACGCCGTCGTCGGGCCGCTGCTGCGGTTGGTGTCCTTCCCCGCGATCGTGCTGAGCCTGGGGCTGTTCCTGCTCCTCGTGAACGCGGCGCTGCTGGGGCTCACCGCGGCGCTGTCCGACCGGCTGTCGGTCGACGGTTTCGGCACCGCGGTCCTCGGCGGTCTGGTCCTCGCCCTCGCCGGGTGGGCGGCCGACCAGGTCCTCGACCGCGGCTGATCCCGGACGGCACGCCGATCGGGTGGCCTCCCCCTGACGTGGGCCCCCGGCCGCAGTAGTTTCGCTGTACATGAGCACCATCGGCGTGGACACCGTCGTCCCCGGCCGACCGGAGGACGAGGTCCCGCCCGGACTGGTCGCCCTCGAGGCGGCCAACGACCGCAAACGGGCGCTGCTGGCCGAGGCCGCCGCCGTCGCCGCGGACGGCCTCGACGACGGTCCCGGACTGCCCGCCGGCTGCGGCCGGACCGACCTGCCGGCGCTGCTGCAGCGCTACTACTGGAGCGAGCCGGCCGCCGAGGTGCTGGGTCACGCCCCGGCCGACCTCGCCGCGCTGGCGCTGCGCCACCTGCGGATCGCCGCCGTCCGCGCGCAGGGCGCGGCCACCGTCGTCGTCGAGCGGCTCGACGACGGGCGGGGGCTGCTGCTCACCGTCACCGACGACATGCCCTTCCTCGTCGACTCCGTCACCGCCGAGGTGGTCCGCCAGGGCGTCGGCCTCCAGCACGTGGTCCACCCCGTGGTCGTGGTCCGCCGCGACGTCTCGGGTGGGCTGCGCGCGTTCTGCGACAGCGGCGGCACCGACGTGGCCGCGTGCGGGCCGGACGCCCTGGCCGAGTCCTGGATGGCCGTCGTCCTCGACGGGCCGCTCGACGACGAGGCCGCCGACGACCTGGTCGCCGGGCTGCGCACGGTGCTCGCCGACGTCCGCGCCGTCGACGAGGACGCGCCCCGCATCGCCGCCCGCGCGCTGGAGCTGGCCACCCGGCTCGAGGAGATCGGCTCGCTCGACACCGCCGACCCCGCCGACGACCCCGCGGAGGTCGCCGCGCTGCTGCGCTGGCTGGCCGACGGCAACCTCGTGCTGCTCGGCGCCCGCGAGGTGGAGGTCGGGACGGTGGCGCGCGCGGTCCCCGGCAGCGGCCTGGGGGTGCTGCGCAGCGACAGCGGCGCGGCGCTGCCCGAGGCCGCCGGGCCGCTGGGGCCCACGCTGGTCACCGTCACCAAGGCCGACATCCGCTCGACGGTGCACCGGCGGGCCTGGCTCGACCTGGTCGCGGTCACGCTGCCGGGCCAGGACGGCGGCCCGGCCCGCCAGCACCGCCTGGTCGGGCTGTTCCCCACCACGGCCGCCGCCACCGGCGTGCGCGACGTGCCGCTGGTGCGCCGCCGGGTGGACGAGGTGGTCGAGGGCTCCGGGGTGCCGGCCGACAGCCACACCGGCAAGGAGCTCGTCGGCGTGCTGGAGACCCTCCCGCGCGACGAGCTGTTCCAGGCCGCCGCCGGCGTGCTGCTGCCGGTGGCGATGGCCGTCCTCCACCTGCAGGAGCGCCGCCGGACCCGGCTGTTCCTGCGCCGCGACCCCTACGACCGGTTCTGGTCGGCGCTGGTCTACGTGCCGCGGGACCGCTACACGACCGAGGTCCGGCTGGCGATGCAGCAGGTCCTGCTGTCCCGGCTCGGCGGCCGCGAGATCGAGTTCACCGCCTACTCCACCGAGTCGGTGCTCACCCGGCTGCACTTCGTCGTCCGGGTGCCGGTCGGCCGCGGCGGCACGCCGGCGCTGCCCGGCGTCGACGCCGACGGGCTGCAGCGGGAGCTGGCGGCCGTCGCGCGCAGCTGGACCGACGACCTCGCCGACGCGCTCGCCGAGCGGTACGGCGCCGAGGCCGAACAGGTGCTGGCCCGGGTGGCGGACGCCTTCCCGGCCGCCTACCAGGACGACTTCCCGGCGACGACGGCCGTCGAGGACCTCGCCCGCCTCGACGCGCTCGCGCCGGGCGAGCTGGGCCTGCGGCTGCGGCGCCCGCGCGGCGCCGACGCGGCCGAGCCGCGGCTGACCGTGTACCGGGTGGGGGAGCGGCTGCTGCTCTCCGACGTGCTGCCGGTGCTGCAGCACATGGGCGTCGACGTCATCGACGAGCGGCCCTACGAGATCGACCGGATCGGCGCCCGGCAGGCCTGGATCTACGACTTCGGCCTCACCGCGCCCGGCGGGGAGCTGCCCTTCCCCGGCTCGCTGCCCGAGCGGTTCACCGAGGCGGTGGCCGCGGTCTGGCGCGGGGACGCCGAGGACGACGGCCTGGGCGCGCTGGTGCTGCTGGCCGGGCTCAACTGGCGGCAGGTCACGGTCGTGCGCGCGTACGTGCAGTGGCTGCGCCAGGCCGGGCTGCCCTTCGGCATGTCCTACGTCGAGTCGGTGCTGGCCGGGCACCCCGACGTCGTCGCCCGGCTGGTGGCGCTGTTCGAGACGCGGTTCTCCCCCGAGCGCGAGTCCGGCCGCGCCGCCCGGCAGGAGGACCTCGCCGCGTCGCTGCGCGAGGCCATCGGCCGGGTCGAGTCGCTCGACGCCGACCGGGTGCTCACCAGCCTGCTGGCCGCCGTCCTCGCCACACAGCGCACCACGTACTACACGGTGTCCGGCGCCACGCCCGCCCCACCGCTGGCGATCAAGCTCGACCCGCACGCGGTGCCCGACCTGCCCGAGCCGCGCCCGGCCCGCGAGGTGTTCGTCAGCTCGCCGCGGGTGATGGGCGTGCACCTGCGGTTCGGCGCGGTCGCCCGCGGCGGGCTGCGCTGGTCCGACCGCCGCGAGGACCTTCGCACCGAGGTGCTCGGCCTGGTCAAGGCGCAGATGGTGAAGAACACCGTCATCGTCCCGACCGGCGCCAAGGGCGGCTTCGTCGTCCGCAACCCGCCGCCGGAGGGCGCCTCCCGCGAGGAGGTGCTGGCCGAGGGCCAGGCCTGCTACCGGCTGTTCATCGGCGCGCTGCTGTCGCTGACCGACAACCTCGTCGGCGGCCGGGTGGTGCCCCCGCAGCGGGTGGTCCGGCACGACGGCGAGGACGCCTACCTCGTCGTCGCCGCGGACAAGGGCACGGCCACGTTCTCCGACCTCGCCAACGCCGTCGCGATCGAGCGCGGGTTCTGGCTGGGCGACGCCTTCGCCTCCGGCGGCTCGGTGGGCTACGACCACAAGGCCATGGGCATCACCGCCCGCGGCGCGTGGGAGTCGGTCACCCGGCACTTCCGCGAGCTCGACGTCGACGTGCAGAGCCAGGACTTCACCGTCGTCGGCATCGGCGACATGTCCGGCGACGTGTTCGGCAACGGCATGCTGCTGTCCGAGCACATCCGGCTGGTGGCGGCCTTCGACCACCGGCACGTCTTCGTCGACCCGACCCCGGACGCCGCCACGTCGTTCGCCGAGCGGCAGCGGCTGTTCGACCTGCCGCGCTCCTCGTGGGCCGACTACGACCCCGCCCTGATCAGCGCCGGGGGAGGGGTCTGGCCGCGGACGGCGAAAGCGATCCCGGTGAGCGAGCCGATGCGCGCCGTGCTGGGCCTCGACGACGACGTCGACACGCTGACCCCGGTGGAGCTGGTGCGGGCGGTGCTGCTCGCCCCGGTGGACCTGCTGTTCAACGGCGGCATCGGCACCTACGTCAAGGCGGCCACCGAGAGCCACGTCGACGTCGGCGACAAGGCCAACGACGCGGTCCGGGTCGACGGCGGGCAGCTGCGGGTGCGGGTGGTCGGTGAGGGCGGCAACCTCGGCCTCACCCAGCGGGGCCGGGTCGAGTACGCGCTGGCCGGCGGCCGCGTGAACACCGACGCCATCGACAACTCCGCGGGCGTGGACACCTCCGACCACGAGGTGAACATCAAGATCGCCCTGAACGGGGTGGTCGACGCCGGGCAGCTGGACGCCGAGGGCCGGGCGGCGCTGCTGGAGCAGATGAGCGACGAGGTCGCCGCCGCCGTCCTCACCGACAACCACGCGCAGAACGCCACCCTGGCCGAGGAGGTGACCGGGGCGCGCAGCCTGCTCGACGCGCACACGCGGTTCATCCGGCACCTCGAGCGCTCGGGCCGGCTGGTGCGCGCGGTCGAGGCGCTGCCCGACGACCGGGCGCTGGCCCAGCGCCGCCGCGACGGGCACGCGCTCACCAGCCCGGAGCTGTCGGTGCTGCTGGCCTACGCCAAGCTCGAGGTCAACGACGCCGTCCTGGCCTCCGACCTGCCCGACGACCCCGCGCTGGCCCGGCTGCTGCGCGACTACTTCCCCGCGCCGCTGCGCGAGCGGTTCGCCGCGGCGGTCGACGCCCACCCGCTGCGCCGGGAGATCGTCGCGACGGCGCTCACCAACCGGGCGGTGAACACCGCCGGGGTGACCGGGCTGTTCCGGCTGGCCGAGGAGACCGGCCTGGACCTCGCCGCCGTCGTGCGGGCGCACGCGGTGGCCCGGGCGGTGTTCGACGTCGACCGGCTGTGGGACGCGGTCCGGCCGCTGGACAACCGGGTGCCCGCGCCGGTGCAGGTGGAGCTGCGGACGGAGGCGACCCGGCTGTCCGAGCGGGCCGCGCGCTGGCTGCTGCGGCTGCCCGAACTGGCCGGCCGCCCGCCGACGGGGATCACCGCGGTGACCGAGCGGTTCGCCGCGCCGGTGGCCGCGGTGCGCGCCGGGCTGCCGGGCTGGCTGCTCGGTGACGAGGCGGCCGCCTACGCCGAGCGCGCCGAGCGGCTGCGGTCCGGGGGCGTGCCGGCGGACCTGGCCGGGGAGCTGGCCGCGGCGGCGCTGCTGCCCGCCGCGCTCGACCTGGCCGTCGTCGCCGAGCGCACCGGGGCGCCGATCGACCTGGTGGGACGGGTGGCCCAGGAGCTGGCCGACCGGCTGTCGCTGGTGCCGCTGCGCGAGCTGGTCATCGCGCTGCCGCGGGACCGGCGCTGGCCGTCGATGGCCCGCGCCGCGCTGCGCGACGACCTCGCCGCCGAGCAGGCCGAGCTCGCCGTGGAGGTCCTGTCCGGGCGGACGAGCGGAGACGCCCGGCAGCTCGTGGCCGACTGGGTCGCGGGCTGGGACGCCCCGCAGCGCCGGGCGGCCGCGCAGCTCGCCGACATCGCCGCCGGCGACCGGCACGAGCTGCCCGAGCTGGTGGTCGCCGTCCGCACCCTGCGCGGCCTGCGCGGCCGCTGAGGAGCGCCTCTACCGAGCCGATCATCGGGTGCGTGCCGCTCGCACCGGCGTGTCCGCGCGCGTCGCGTGCACGCATCCGATGATCGACTCGGCGACGGCGGCCATCCGCGTCGGCGTCACCCGCAGGACACCTGAGCCCCCGACCCTGGGCGCCGGAACACCGGCCACCCCGGGAGGCCCCGATGGACCCGTCCGCCCCGACCGCCGCCGCGACCGCCGTCCCCCCGGCGCTGACGCCGGTGCTGGCCCGCACCGCCGTCCGCGCCGCCACCGCGACCTGGGGCGGTGACCGCCGCCGCCAGCGGCTGCTGGTCTGCACCGCCGCCGAGCTGCTCACCGCCCGGGGGCTGCGGGTGCGGGTCGTGTCCCCGGCCGTGGCCTGGCCGCGCGGCCCGCGCCTGGTCGTGGCCAACGCGGCCGGCTGGGTCGACGTGCTCGCCCTCGCCACCGCCGTCCCCGGCACCCCCGTGGTCGACGCCGCCCTCGTCGACACCCCGCTGCTGCGCTCGCTGGCCCGCCGCGGCGGACTGCTCGTCGACGACGGCAGCGGCGCGGTGCGGGGGGAGGTCGCCGAGCTGCTGCGCCGCGGCGCCACGGTGACCACGCACCCCGGCGGCGCGGCGGCCGACGGCGAGCCCGGCCGGTTCCGCGCCCGCGCGGTCGTGCCCGCCGTCGACGCGCAGGCCGTCGTCTGCCCGGTCGCCCTGCGGCACACCGACGGCGGCCGCGTCGTCGAGGTGCACCTGCTGCCCGCCCTGCAGCCCGGCCCCGACGCCCGGCCGCTGGCCGCGCTCGCCGAGTACGCGGTCGCCCACGTGCTGGAGGCCGGCGGGGGCACCTCCGCACCGCCCCCGCGCCCGGTGCCGTCCCGCCGGCGCAGGACTGTCCGCGCCCGCCCCGGGTACGACCGCGGACGTCCCTGACCCGACCGGGAGGAGGCTCCCGTGCAGCCCGACGCCCTCGTGGACCGCACCGAGACCGACCGCGACGACACCGGGGACGGCCAGCCCCCGGTCCGGGTGCCGGCCAAGGCCGAGGTCCTCGACCTGTCCAAGTGGCGGCTGAACTCCCTCCCGGACGAGGACAGTGACGAGGACTGGGACGACGACCGCGAGCTGTTCGGCCCCGACGGCCTGCGCGTCGAGACCTGGCGCGAGGGCTACCCGTACACCGAGCGGATGGAGCGCCGGGAGTACGAGGTCGAGAAGCGCCGGCTGCAGATCGAGCTGCTCAAGCTGCAGGGCTGGGTGAAGGACACCGGCCAGAAGCTGGTCATCGTCTTCGAGGGCCGCGACGCCGCCGGCAAGGGCGGCACGATCAAGCGGTTCACCGAGCACCTCAACCCGCGCGGCGCCCGCGTCGTCGCCCTGGACAAGCCGTCCGAGCGCGAGCAGAACCAGTGGTACTTCCAGCGCTACGTGCAGCACCTGCCCGCGTCGGGCGAGATCGTGCTGTTCGACCGCTCCTGGTACAACCGCGCCGGCGTCGAGCGGGTCATGGGCTACTGCACCGAGGAGCAGTACCAGCAGTTCCTCCTCCAGGCCCCCGAGCTCGAGCGGATGTTCGTCGACAGCGGCGTCCTGCTGTTCAAGCTGTGGTTCTCGGTCTCCCGCGGCGAGCAGCGCTCCCGGTTCATCGTGCGGCAGATCGACCCGGTGCGGCAGTGGAAGCTCTCACCGACCGACCTCGCCAGCCTCGACAAGTGGGACGCCTACACCGAGGCCAAGGAGGCGATGTTCCTGCACACCGACACCACGCACGCGCCGTGGACGGTGATCAAGAGCAACGACAAGAAGCGGGCGCGGCTCGAGGCGATGCGCCACGTGCTGGACCGGCTGGACTACGCGGACAAGGACGGCGACGTCGTCGGCGACCCCGACCCGCTCATCGTCGGCTCGGCCGCCGACGTGCTCGAGGAGTCCTCCGACACCCCGGTCGCCCCGCCGCTGCCCCGTTACGCGCGCCGCTGAGGGCGTCGATCGTGCCGTCTGCGGCTCTCTAGCGGGGATCCTAGAGAGCCGCAGACGGCCTCAGAGGGGTGGACGACGGCGGCCGAACGCGGTGGCCTGCTCGATCGCGTGGGCCATCTCGAGCAGGCGCCGGTCGGCGCGCGGTGCGGCGACCAGCTGCAGGCCCACGGGCAGCCCGTCGTCGGTGAACCCGCCGGGCAGCGACAGCGCCGGGCAGCCGGTGGCGGAGACCAGCGTGCAGGAGCGCATCCAGCCGAGGTAGTCGGCCTGCGGCACCCCGGCCACCTCCGCGGGGTACTCCTGCTCCACCGGGAACGGCAGCACCTGCGTCGTCGGCGCGAGCAGCAGGTCGTACTCCCAGAAGAAGCGGACGACCTCCTCGTGCAGCCGGGTGTGCGCCGCCTCCGCGCGCGCGACGTCGGCCCCGGTGAGCGCCGCCCCGACCGCCGCGTTGCCGCGGATGGCGGCCTTGACCCGCTCCGGCGAGCGGCGGACGAGCTCGCCGTAGGTGGCCTCGAACAGCCAGCCCCGCAGGGTGCCGAACACCTCGTCGGCCTCCCGCAGGTCGGGGCAGGCCTCCTCCACGACGCCGCCGAGCGACTCGACCACCGGCAGCACCCCGCGCAGCACCGCGGGGATCGCCGGGTCGACCGGGACCAGGCCGCCGAGGTCGGGCGTCCACGCCACCCGCAGGCCGCGCAGGTCCTCCGGCAGCGGCGCGGCGAACCCGGCGGGGTCGTCGGACAGCGAGATCGGCACCCGCGGGTCCGGCCCGGCGATCGCCCAGAGGGTCAGGGCGACGTCGGCGACCGTGCGGCCCATCGGCCCCTGCACCGACAGCGTCGACCAGCCCAGCGCGGCCGGCCAGGTGGGCACCCGGCCGGGCGTGGGCCGCAGCCCGACGACGTTGCAGAACGCCGCCGGGTTGCGCAGCGAGCCGCCCATGTCGCTGCCCTCGGCCAGCGGCACCAGGCCGGCCGCCAGCGCCGCGGCCGCCCCGCCGCTGGAGCCGCCGGCCGACAGGCCGTGCCGGTACGGGTTGTGCGTCGCGCCGAAGAGGGTGTTGAAGGTGTGCGAGCCGGCCGCGAACTCCGGCACGTTGGTCTTGCCGACCCGGACCGCGCCCGCCCGCCGCAGCCGCTCGACCACCAGCTCGTCGCGCTCGGGCACCGTGTCGGCGTGCAGGGGCGAGCCCCAGGTGGTGCGCATCCCGCCGGTGGCGTGGGTGTCCTTGTGCGCCACCGGCAGCCCGTGCAGCGGGCCGACCTGCTCGCCGGCGGCCAGCGCGGCGTCGGCGGCGTCGGCGGCGGCCCGGGCGCCCTCGGCGTCGAGGGTGACGATCGCGTTGACCTGCGGGTCGACCCGCTCGATGCGGGCCAGGTGCGCCTCGAGCAGCTCGCGCGCCGACACCTCGCGCTTCCGCACGAGGGCGGCCAGCTCGGTGGCCGGGCGCAGGCAGAGGTCGTCGTCGCCGGCGGGTGCTGGGGTGTCGCGGGTCACCGGGGGAGGGTGCCACGTCGGTGGCGCGGGGGACATGGCCGACACTGGGCGGGTGGACGGCGAGACGACGCAGGTGGACGAACGCGACGAGACCAGCGCCTTCGCCGACCTCGGCCTGCGCCCGGAGCTGCTGGCGGCGCTGTCCCGGCTCGGCTACGAGGAGCCCACCCCGATCCAGCGCGAGGCCGTCCCGCCGATGGTCGAGGGCCGGGACCTGCTCGGCCAGGCCGCCACCGGCACCGGCAAGACGGCGGCCTACGCGCTGCCGGTGCTGCAGCGCCTGCCCGACGACCGCCCCGGCGGCGACCCGCTGGCGCTGGTGCTCGTGCCCACGCGCGAGCTGGCCATCCAGGTGTCCGAGGCGCTGCACCGCTACGGCCGCGACCTCGGCGCCCGGGTCGTGCCGGTCTACGGTGGCCAGCCGATCCCGCGCCAGCTGCGCGCGCTGCAGGCCGGGGTGGATGTCGTCGTCGCCACCCCGGGGCGGGCGCTGGACCTGCTGCAGCGCGGCAGCCTGCACCTGGGCGGTGTCGCCACGGTGGTGCTCGACGAGGCCGACGAGATGCTCGACATGGGCTTCGCCGAGGACCTCGAGGCGCTGCTCGAGGAGGTGCCCGAGGAGCGACAGACGGTGCTGTTCAGCGCCACCATGCCGCGCCGGCTCGACAGCATGGCCCGCCGGCACCTGCGCGACCCGCTGCGCATCCAGGTGGCCCGCGAGGTGCCCAGCGAGGGGGAGGCGCCGCGGGTCCGGCAGACGGCGTTCGTCGTCGCCCGGGCGGCCAAGCCCGCGGCGCTGGGCCGGGTGCTCGACGTGGAGAGCCCGACGGCGGCGATCGTCTTCTGCCGCACCCGCGACGAGGTCGACGACCTCACCGAGACGCTCAACGGCCGCGGCTACCGCGCCGAGGCGCTGCACGGCGGCATGAGCCAGGAGCAGCGCGACCGGGTCATGGGCCGGCTGCGCGGCGGCACCGCCGAGCTGCTGGTCGCCACCGACGTCGCCGCCCGCGGCCTCGACGTCGAGCAGCTCACCCACGTGGTCAACTACGACGTCCCCGCCTCGCCGGAGACCTACGTGCACCGCATCGGCCGGGTCGGCCGCGCCGGCCGTGAGGGCGTGGCGATCACGCTGGTCGAGCCGCGGGCGCACCGGATGCTCAAGACCATCGAGCGGGTCGCCGGGTCGCGGATCGAGGTCCAGCGGGTGCCCACCGTCGCCGACCTGCGCGCCCGCCGGCTCGAGCTCACCCGAGCCGCGCTGCGCGAGAGCCTGCTCGGCGACGACCTCGAGCGTTTCCGCGCCGTCGTCGAGACGCTCACCGACGAGTTCGACGTCGTGGAGGTGGCGCTGGCCGCGGTCAAGCTGGCGCACGAGGCCACCGGCGGGCCCGACGACGAGGAGGAGATCCCCGAGGTCGCCCTCCGGCCCGAGCGGCCGCGCCGGGACGGCGACCGGGGCGACCGGGGGCAGGGTCGCCCGCCGCGCTCCCGGTCGGGCGCGGGCGGGGACACCGAGCGGCTGTTCATCGGCGCCGGTCGCAGCGCCGGCGTCCGCCCCGGCGACCTGGTCGGCGCGATCGCCGGGGAGACCGGGCTGCGCGGGCGCGACGTCGGCGCCATCGAGATCGCCGAGCGGTTCAGCCTGGTGGAGGTGCCCGCCGCGGCCGCCGAGGAGGTCATCGCCGCGCTGCGGGCCAGCAGCGTCAAGGGCCGGAAGGTGACCGTCCGCCGCGACAAGCAGCGCGACTGAGAGGCCCGGTCCCGGTCAGGAGGTGGCGGCCCGGACCAGGGCGACGACCCGCTCCTCCACCTCCGGGCTCCAGGCCCGCAGCGCGAACGACGTCGGCCACAGGTCGCCGTCGTCGAGCGTCGCGGTGTCGTTGAAACCGAGGGTGGCGTACCGGGCCTTGAACTTGCCCGCGTCCTGGAAGAAGACGACGACCTTGCCGTCGGCGTCCGCGTAGGCCGGCATGCCGTACCAGGTCTTGGGCGCCAGCTGCGGGGCGGTCGTCGTGACCGCGACGTGCACCCGCTCGGCGAGCGCACGGTCCTCGGGTGCCATGGCCGCGATCGCGTCCAGGGCGGCCTGCAGCCCGTCCGCCCGCTTGGCGCCCTTCCTCCCCTCGGCCCGCAGCTCGGCGGCGCGCTCCCTCATCGCGGCGCGCTCCTCGGCGGTGAAGCCGGTGGCCTCCTGCTCGACGTCCTTCGTGGGCATCGCTGCCTCCCTCTCGCTCCGGGGCCCGGCGCGGTGCCGGCCTCGGGGAGGACGCTAGGCAGGGGCGCGGTGCGCGGGCTTCTCGATTCCTGACCGGATCGGGCGGTCGGTCAGCGCAGGGTCGGGCTCGCGGGGTCCTCGGGGACGACGTCGGGCACCCGGTTGGGCCCGGCGACGGCGGGCCGCGGGCGGTCCTGCCGGTGCAGCCGGACCGCGACGAGGGCGACGTCGTCCTCCGGCCGGCCGTCCACCAGCCGCTCGAGCACCTCGTCGAGCAGGTCCTGCAGCGGCCGGTCGGCGAGCTCGCGCAGCGCCTCCCGCAGCCGGGCCATGCCGGCGTCGAGGTCGGCGTCGCGCCGCTCGATGAGGCCGTCGGTGAACAGCAGCACGGTCGCGCCGCGGTCGAGCGTCACCACCGACTCCTCACGGCGGGCGTCCGGGTCGACGCCCAGCAGCAGGTCGCCGCGCCAGGTGGCGAGCTCGGCCACGCTGCCGTCGGGGTTGGTGACCAGCGGCGGCAGGTGGCCGGCGTTGGCCCAGCGCATGCGGGTGACCCCGCGGCGGCGCTCGTCGTCGGTCTGCTCGAAGCGGGCGACGGTCGCCGTCGCGAGGACCCGGGTCTGCAGCACGGCCATCGAGGCGTCCAGCCCGCGCAGCACCTCGCCGGGGCCGGCGTCGCTGTAGGTGGCGATCCCGCGCAGCAGCCCCCGCAGCTGCCCCATGGCCGCGGCGGCCTCGGTGTCGTGGCCGACGACGTCGCCGATGACCAGCATCGTCGCCCCGCCGGGCTGCAGGAACGCGTCGTACCAGTCGCCGCCGACCCGGGCGGCCTCGGCCGCCGGCAGGTACCGCACGGCGATCTCGGCGTGGTCGGGCTCGGGCGGCTCGGTGAGCAGGCTGCGCTGCAGGCCCTCGGCCAGCGCCCGCTGCTGCCCGTAGAGGCGGGCGTTGTCCAGCGCCAGGCCGGCCCGGTCGGCGACGTCCTGGGCGGTGGCCAGGTCCTCCTCCCGCGGCGTCCAGCCGCGGCGGAAGTACAGCGTCATGACGCCGAGGGTCCGGTCGCGGCCGCGCAGCGGGAGGGAGATCGCGGACTCCGGCATCAGCGCGCCGAGCAGGTTGCGGGCCTCGCCGTCGGCGAGCAGCGCGGCCACCGCCTCGCCGCGCTCCATCACCGGCTCGCCGGTGAGCAGCGCCCGCATGAGCGGCGCCGTGGCCGGCATGGCGTCGAGCCGGAGGGCGACGTAGCGCTCCAGCAGCGGCCGGGCCGAGGCGTCGGCGTGCCAGTGCCCGACGTCGCGGGGGCGGCCGTCGGGGTCGACGACGGTGACGATGCACCAGTCGGCCAGCGCGGGCACCACCAGCCGGGGGAGGTGCGCCGTCGCGGTCTGCGCGTCGAGCGCGCCGGCCAGCTCGGCGCTGACCTGGGCCAGCAGCGCCAGCCGCTGGGCGCCGCGCTCGGCGCGGTCCTGCACCCGGCGGCGCTCGGTGACCTCGAGGAAGTAGACCGACAACCCCTCGGGACTGGGCCAGGCGCGCAGCTCGTACCAGCCGTCCAGCGGGGCGGGGTAGTAGGCGTCGAAGTGCACCGGCGTCCCGGTGCGGACGGCGGCGCGGTAGCTCTCCTCGAAGACGCTGTTGAGCGCCGCGGGGAACGCCGTCCACAGCTCCTGCCCGAGGAGCTCCTCGCGGCTGCGGCCCAGCAGCCGCTCGGCCTCCGCGTTGACGTGGGTGAACCGCCACTCCCGGTCGAGCGAGTAGAAGCCGGCCGGCATCGACTCCAGCACCCGGGTGACGCGCATGCCGGCGGCCCGCTCGGCGGTGGTGTCGTAGGCGGCGCCCAGGACGCGGGTGGCCGCGCCGGTCGTGTCGGCGAGCGTGCGGCCACGGGCCTGCACCCAGCGGGTCTCCCCGTCCGGCCAGACGACCCGGTACTCGGCCTGGTACTCACCGCTGGTCTCGATGCTGGCCTGCAGCGCGTCGGTCACCCGCGGCAGGTCGTCGGGGTGCACGCGGTCGTTGAAGGCCTCGATCGTGCCGCCGAAGGTGTCGGCGTCGTAGCCGAACATCCCGATCAGCCGGGCGTCCCAGGTCAGCTCGCCGGTGCGCAGGTCCCAGTCGAAGGTGCCGATGCCGGCCGCGTCGATGGCCAGGCCCCAGCGCAGCCGGTCGCTCTCGTACGCGGTGCGCAGCGCGACGAGCTCCAGCTCGGCGACGGCGGCCGCGGCGAGCTCGCGCAGGACGGCGACGTCGGCGTCCGACCAGCTCCGCGGCGTGGGCGCGGCGACGCAGAGGACGCCCACGGCGAACCCGTCGGAGTCGATCAGCGGCGCGCCCAGGTAGGCGCCGACGACGCCCGCGCGGACCTGCGGCAGGTCGGCGGCCCGCGGCTCGGCGCGCACGTCGGGGACGGCGAGGGGGGTGCCCTCGGCCGCGGGGACGGCGCAGGCCGTCGCGTCGAGCGGGGCCTCCCGGCCCACCGTGCCCGGCGGCAGGCCGGCGCCGGCGACGACGACCTCGACGTCGTCGAGCAGGGAGATCTGCGCGATCGGGACGCCGAGCAGCCGGGCGGCCAGCTCGGCGAGACGGTCGAGGGCGGCACTGGCGTCGCGGAGGCGGAGGCGGCGCGCCGCGTGCACGCGGGGTCGGTCGGCCTGCAGCTCCTTGGCTGCGGCACGCGTGCTCGCGACCGGCCCCACCGCGTGGGGGCGGGACGTGTCGTCCACCGAACCTCTCTGCCCGGCTCGTGGCCGACTCGGGTCGTCACCGCAGGGGCCGTTCCTGGACCTGGGCGGGGTGTACATCGTAAGCGACCCCCACGTGCGGTCGACAGACCTGACGAGAGGTGCGTCGCATCTCACGGAGGGTGAGAACCCGCCGCTCTCAGGTCGCGGGCAGCACCAGGGTGAGGGCCGTCCCGCCGTCGTGTTCCACGTGCAACCCCGCTCGCCGCAGCAGCGCCCGCAGCCGGACCACCCCGTCGGGCTCGGCGGTCGTGGTGGCCAGCAGCCGGGCGATCCGCCCCTTGTGGGCCTTGTTGGCGTGGCTGACCACCGTGCGGCTGCCGTCGGCGCGCTCGCTGAGGACGTCGACGGTCACCGCGCCGGCCACGGGGGCCAGCGCCCGGTAGGCGCCGCTGCGCAGGTCGACGACGAGCTCGCCGGTGGCGGCGAGGACCGGGCCGAGGAGGGGGCGCCACAGTGCGCGCAGGGTGGGCAGCCCGGGCAGCGCCGCGCCCGCCGAGAGCCGGTAGGCGGGGATCGGGTCACCCGCGCGGACCAGGCCGAACAGCGCCGATCCCACGGCCAGCCGCCGGTCGGCCCGGGCCCGCTGCGCCCGGGTCATCGTGCGCGCCCCGAGCGCGTCGTAGAGGACGCCGGTGTAGCGCCGGACCGCCGGCGTGGTCGGGCTGGTGCACAGCGCCGCGTTGCGGGCGAGCTCGGCGTCCTGGCCGGGGGACAGGCCCAGCGCGGCGCGGGCGGCGGCCGGGTCGGCGGCGAGCGTCACGAGCGCGGAGACCAGCCGCTCGCGCACCGGGGTCAGCTCGGGGACGGAGAGCGCGCCGAGGTCGAGCGGGGCGCCGTCGCCGTCCGGGGCCTTGGTCTCCGACGGCGGCAGCAGCACGAGCACGACGAGCCAGGCTACGTGGCGGTCGGGCGAGGCATAGGAAGCCATACGCACGTCTGCCGCTCGGAAACGTGCGTAACGCTTCCTCTGCCTCGCCCGTCAGGTCCAGTAGAGGAGGCGGGCGCCGGGGAGTCGCTCGGCCACCTCGCGCTCGAACCAGGTGCGCAGCTCGGTCATCGTCTCCTTGCGGTAGACGTGCTTGACCGAGCCGAACCTGCCGCGCTTGGTGGTGCGGCGCGACTCGTCCATCTCCAGCCTGGTCCGCGGGTACCAGTCGAGCAGCGTCTCCTTGCTGCCCGGCGTGAACCGGTGGGTGATGCACTCGACGGTGAGGTCGTGGCCGGCCGGGACGGCCGCGGCGACGTCGTCGAGCAGCTCGGCGTACTGCTCGCGCCAGCCCTCCACCGGCATGATCGGCGCGATCGTGACGCCGACCGGGTAGCCCGCCGCGGCCACCGCCGACAGCGCGCGCAGCCGCCCGGGCACCTTGGCCGTCGCGCCCTCGAAGCGGCGGTCGACCGACGCGGCGTTGACCGAGAACCGCAGCCGGGTGCGCCCGCCGTGGGGGAGGGCCAGCAGCCCGGCGACGTCGTCGAACTTGGTGGTGGCGCGCAGCTGCACCGGGCCGGGCCAGGCGTGGGTGCCGAAGTGCTCGACCATCCGCGCCAGGCCGCCGGTCAGGTGCTCGATCGCCAGCGGGTCGGTGTAGCAGGAGGCCTCGAACGTCGTCCCCTCGCCGCCGCGCTCGAGCGTGCCGGAGGTGACCGCGCCGCGGCCGACGTAGCCGTCGAGGTCGGCGAGCACCTCGTCGAGGTCGGCCCACACGCGGGTGATCGGCGGGCCCGACAGCGAGCCGGCGAGGTAGCAGTACTGGCAGTGCGCCGGGCAGCCCTCGGCCAGGTCGAGCCGGAAGTCCGCCGACGGCGGGATGGGCTGCAGCTTGCGCTTGGACGGCGGCGGCACGACGAGCGCCATCGTGTCCTTGGCAGCCGTGAAGGCGGCGCGGTCGTCGTCCCCCCGCAGCGAGGGCAGCCGGTCGCCGCGCAGCAGCTCGATCGCGTCGACGCCGGCGGCCTCGAGGCGGGCGAGCACGCGCTGCCCGTGCGGCCGCTCGGCGGCCGAGCGGGTGACCAGGACCCGCTGGGGAGTCCACAGCCGGGACGGGGCGGGGACGTCGGACGGGGCGGGCGGTGCGAGCAGCGCGGTCATCGCCGAGTACAACACCGCGCACCCCGCGCCGATGCCCCGGGGGAGCGCATCCGCGCAGGTCAGCCCGTGAGGTGGGCCACCGCCGGGACGGGCCCGCCGCGCCGCCGTTCCGCCCGCGGTGAACAGGGCGACCCGCGGCATGGACCTGCACCCCGTCCGCGCGGGACGATGCCTCACCGCTATCGGTCCCGCTATTGGACAGCCCCGACCCGCGTGGTCAGGCTCCGGAGGGCAACGCCAAGGAGGCTCGAGTGCCGCGACGAGCTCACCGGTGTCACACCCGACCGGTTCCCGATGACGGCTGACGACCGGCCGGCCCCGGGCGCCGCGGTTCGTCCCTCACTGCCGGAGGCGGGCGGCCTGCGCATGGGCACCCCCCGGGCGCGCTGGGTGCTGCTGACGACGGTGCTCGGCTCCAGCCTGGCGATGCTCGACGCCACGGTCGTCAACGTGGCACTGGAGCGGATCGGCGCCGACCTGGACGCCGGCTTCAGCGGCCTGCAGTGGACGGTGAACGCCTACACGCTCACGCTCGCGTCGCTGATCCTGCTCGGCGGCTCGCTCAGCGACCGCTTCGGCCGGCGGCGGATCTTCGTCCTGGGGGTCGTCTGGTTCGCCGCGGCGTCGCTGCTGTGCGGGCTGGCGCCCAACATCGGGACGCTGGTGCTGGCCCGGGCGCTGCAGGGGGTCGGGGGCGCGCTGCTCACACCGGGGAGCCTGGCGATCATCTCGGCGTCCTTCGCCGGCGAGGACCGCGCCGCCGCGGTCGGCGCCTGGTCGGGCCTGGGTGGGGTCGCCGGGGCGGTGGGGCCGTTCCTCGGCGGCTGGCTGGTGGAGTGGAGCTGGCGCGCCGTCTTCCTCGTCAACCTGCCGGTCGCCGTCCTCATCGTGGTGGTCGCCGCCCGGCACGTGCCCGAGACCCGCGACCCGGACGCCGCGCCCCGGCTGGACTGGGCGGGGACCGCGCTGGTCGTCCTGGGCCTCGGGGGGCTGACCTACGCGCTGACCGCCGCGGGCACGGCCGGCCGCGCCACCGAGGTGGCCGTCTGGGGCACCGTCGGCGTGGTCGGGCTGGTCGGCTTCACCGTCGTGCAGCGGCGCTCGACCCACCCGCTCGTGCCCCCCGCGCTGTTCCGCAACGCGCAGTTCAGCGCGGCCAACGGGGTCACCCTGCTGGTGTACGCCCCGCTCGGGGTGGTGTTCGTGCTCCTGGTCCTGCAGCTGCAGGTCGTGTCGGGCTACACCCCCCTGCTGGCCGGCACCGCGCTGCTGCCGGTGACGGTGCTGATGCTGCTGTTCTCGGCCCGGGTCGGGGCCCTCGCGCAGCGGATCGGGCCGCGGCTGCTCATGACGGCCGGCCCGCTGCTCGCCGCGGCCGGGTTGCTGCTCCTGCGGGAGGTCGGGCCCGAGGCGTCCTACGCCCTGGACGTGCTCCCGGGCGCCCTGCTGTTCGGCGCAGGGCTGACGCTGCTCGTCGCGCCGCTCACCGCGACCGTGCTCGACTCCGCGGAGGACCGCTTCGCCGGGGTCGCCTCGGGGGTCAACAACGCCGTCGCGCGCGCGGCGGGCCTGCTGGCGGTCGCGGTCGTCCCGGTCGCGGCGGGGATCGGCGGGGACGACTACACCGACCCGGCCGCCTTCGGGGCCGGCTTCCGGACGGCCATGCTCATCTGCGCCGCGCTGCTGCTCGCCGCCGCGCTGGTCGCCGCCCTCGCCATCCGCCGTCCGCTGGCCCGCGCGGGCGCTCCCGGGGCGGGCGCCGAGCGCACCCGGCTGCACGTGGAGGACTGCATGCACTGCGACGTCGACGGCCCCCGGTTGCACCCGCGGGAGCCGGCCCGCACCCCCCGGGGCGGTGCCGGGTGAGCGACGGCAGCGTCCCGGCCGTGCGGCCGTCGCCCGGCGCGGGCGGGCCGGACGGTCAGTCCAGCCCCGGGGGCGGTGGTGGCCTGCTGGCCCGCGTCGCGCCGCTGCGCCGGTCGCTGCGCACCGAGGCCGGCAGCGCGGGGCTCCTGCTGGCGGCCACCGTCGTCGCGCTGCTGTGGGCCAACTCGCCGATGGGCGACAGCTACGAGGCCTTCTGGCACACCGAGCTCGCGTTCCGGCTGGGCGGCATGGAACTCGCCCTGGACCTGCAGCACTGGGTCAACGACGGGCTGATGGTGTTCTTCTTCTTCGTCGTCGGCCTGGAGATCAAGCGCGAGCTGGTCATCGGCGAGCTCACCGACCGGCGGCGGGCCGCCGTGCCGGCCCTGGCCGCCGTCACCGGCCTGGCGGTCCCGGCGCTGGTCTACGTCGCGTTCAACCTCGGCGACGAGGCGGCCTCGGCGTGGGGGGTGGTGATCTCCACCGACACCGCCTTCCTGCTCGGCGTGCTGGCGCTCGTGGGCCCGGCATGCCCGGCCCAGCTGCGGCTGTTCCTGCTCACCCTGGCCATCGCCGACGACGTCGGGGCGCTCACCGTGATCGCGCTGTTCTACACCGAGGACCTGCGGCTGCTGCCGCTGGCAGTCTCCGTGCTGGGGCTGGCGCTGATGGTGGGGTTGCGCTACCTCAACGTGTGGCGGGGCCCGGCCTACCTGGTGCTGGGCGTGGGCGTCTGGGTGGCGATGTACGAGTCGGGGGTGCACCCGACCCTGGCCGGGGTCGTCATCGCGCTGTTCACCCCCGCCTACGCGGCCCGGCGCGACGAGGTCGCCGACGCCGCCCGGCTGATGCGGGCCTACCAGCAGTCGCCCAACCCCCAGTTCGCCCGGGCGGCGCGGCTGTCGATCGACCGGTCGGTGTCGGCCAGCGAGCGGCTGCAGGCGCTGTGGCAGCCGTGGACGAGCTTCGTCATCGTGCCGGTGTTCGCCCTGGCCAACGCCGGTGTCCCGCTCACCGGCGAGACGCTGCGCGACGCCGCGACCTCGCCCGTCACCATCGGCGTGGTGGCGGGTCTGGTCCTCGGCAAGCTCGTGGGCATCCTCCTCGGCACCGGCCTGGCGGTCCGGCTGAACCTCGGTCAGCTCGCCCCGGGGCTCACCACGATGCAGCTGGCCGGCGGCGCCGCGCTCTCGGGCATCGGCTTCACCCTCTCGCTGTTCATCGTCGACCTGGCGTTCGGCGAGGGCGACGAGCGGACCGCCGACCAGGCGCGGGTCGGCGTGCTGGCCGCGTCGGTGCTGGCGGCGCTGCTCGGCTGGGCGCTGTTCCGGCTCGCCGACCGCCGCCGCCCGCCCGGCGACGCCCGGCCGGTGCTGCTCGACCCGCCGGTCGACCCGGCCCGCGACCACGTGCGGGGGCCGGTCGACGCGCCGCTCACCCTCGTCGAGTACGGCGACTTCGAGTGCCCGTTCTGCGGCCGGGCGACCGGCGCGGTCGACGAGCTGCGCGAGCGGTTCGGCGACCGGCTGCGCTACGTCTTCCGGCACGTGCCGCTGTCCGACGTCCACCCGCACGCCCGGCTGGCCGCCGAGGCGGCCGAGGCCGCCGGCGCCCAGGGCCGGTTCTGGGAGATGCACGACCGGCTCTTCGCCCACCAGGACCGGCTCACCCCCGGCGACCTGCTGGAGCACGCCGCGGCCCTCGGGCTCGACGTCGCACGCTTCTCCCGGGACCTCGGCTCGGGCCGGCACGGCCGGCGGGTGGAGCGGGACGTCGAGTCGGCCGAGGCCAGCGGGGTCGAGGGCACGCCGACCTTCTTCGTCGGCGGGCGGCGGCACACCGGGCCCTACGACGCCGACAGCCTCGCCGCGGAGCTGCTCGCCGCGGCGGGGGAGGACGCGGTGCCCCCGCCGCCGGCCGACGACGGGGCCGCCCGCGTCGTCCCCGCGCTCGGGCCCCGGCGCATCGGGACGCCCCCGGCCGCCGCGGAGGTGGCCGTCGTCCTGCCGCCCGACCTCCCCGAGACCCCGGACACCGACGGCGCCTTCCCCCGGCTCGACCACGACCAGCTCGCGGTGCTGGAGCGCCACGGCGTCCGCCGCCACTACGAGCCGGGCGAGACCCTCTTCCGCGAGGGCGACCCGGGCTACGACTTCCAGGTCGTGCTGTCCGGGGCCGTGGCGGTGGTCGAGCACCACGGCCGCAGCGACCAGCGGCTGGTGTCGGTCCAGGGACCGCGGCGCTTCCTCGGCGAGCTGGACCTGTTCAGCGACCGCCCGGTGTTCCTCACCGCCGTGGTCATCCGGCCCGCGGAGGTCCTCACCATCCCCGACGCGCGGATCAAGGAGGCCCTCGGCTCCGACCACGCGCTCAAGGAGCTGGTCCTGCGCGCGTTCCTCATCCGCCGGTCCCGGCTCCTGGAGCTGGCCGCCGAGCTGCGCATCGTCGCCCACGCCGGCTCCGACCACGCCACCCGGCTGCAGCGCTCCGCGGCCGAGCGCGGCATGTCCGCGGTGGTCATGGACATCGAGGAGGGCGAGGACGTGACCGGCCTGCTCGACGGGCTCGGCGTGACCGAGGAGGACCTGCCGGTGGTCGTCTGGCGGTCCGAACGCGTCCTGCGCCGTCCCACCGAGGCCGAGCTCACCGAGCTCGCCGAGCAGGCCGGCATCCCCGACGGCTCTCCCGACGGCTCTCCCGACGGCTCTCCCGACGGCTCTGCCGACGGCATGGCGGGCCGACCGCGACCTCTGGCCCAGGAGGGCACATGACCGAACCAGCCGGCACCGCCGACCGCACGCCCGGGCAGGCCCGGCCGGTCCTGCTGACCGTGGACGACGACCCCGGGGTCTCCCGCGCCGTCGCCCGGGACCTGCGCCGCGAGTTCGGCGGCGAGTGCCGCGTCGTGCGCGCCTCCTCCGGGGAGGAGGCGCTCACCGCGCTGCGCGAGCTGAAGCTGCGCGGGGACCCGGTGGCGGTGCTGCTGGCCGACTACCGGATGCCGCAGATGAACGGCATCGAGTTCCTCGAGCAGGCGATGGACCTCTTCCCGTCGGCCCGGCGGGCCCTGCTGACGGCCTACGCCGACACCGACGCCGCCATCCAGGCGATCAACCTCGTCGACGTCGACCAGTACCTGCTCAAGCCGTGGGACCCGCCGGACGAGAAGCTCTACCCGGTCGTCCGGGCGATGCTCGAGACGTGGCGGGCCAGTCCGGACGCGCCCGTGCTCGACGTGCGGATCGTGGGGCACCGCTGGTCGGCGCCGTCCTTCGCCGCGCGGGACTTCCTCGCCCGCAACGCCGTGCCCTACCAGTGGTACAGCGTCGAGGAGCCCGAGGGTCGCCGGCTCCTGGAGGCCGCGGGGGCCGGGCCCGACGACCTGCCGGTCGTGGTGCCACCGGACGGGGACCCGCTGCTCGCGCCCTCCCAGGCCGAGCTGGCCGCCGCCGTGGGGCTGACCGTCGAGCCGAGCACCGACTTCTACGACCTGGTCGTCATCGGGGGCGGTCCGGCCGGGCTGGGCGCGGCGGTCTACGGCGCGTCCGAGGGGCTGCGCACGGTGCTCGTGGAACGGCAGGCCACCGGCGGGCAGGCCGGGCAGAGCAGCCGGATCGAGAACTACCTCGGCTTCCCCGACGGCGTCTCCGGCGGGCAGCTGGCCGACCGGGCGCGGCGGCAGGCGGCCAAGTTCGGCGCCGAGGTGCTCACCACCCGCAAGGTCACCCGGCTGGAGGTCCAGGGATCGGCGCGGGTGGTGCACTTCGCCGACGGCGGCAGCGTCGCCGGCCACGCGGTCGTGCTGGCGACCGGGGTCGCCTACCGGCAACTGGACAGCGACGGCGCGGAGCAGTTCACCGGGCGCGGGGTGTACTACGGCTCGGCGCTGACCGAGGCGGCCGCCTGCGCCGGCAAGCACGTCTACATCGTCGGCGGGGCCAACTCCGCCGGGCAGTCGGCGGTCTTCTTCTCCAAGCACGCCAGCTGCGTGACGCTGCTGGTCCGCGGGCCGTCGCTGGAGGCCTCGATGTCGCACTACCTGATCCAGCAGCTGGCCGCCATCCCCAACGTCGTGGTGCGGACCGGCACCACGGTGGCCGCCGTCCGCGGCGGGGAGCACGTGGAGGAGCTCGACCTGCGCGACGCCACGGGCCGGGTGGAGGCCGTCCCGGCCGAGCACCTGTTCGTCTTCATCGGCGCGGCGCCGCGGACCGAGTGGCTCGACGGCGTGCTCGCCCGGGACGGCCGGGGCTTCGTGAGCACCGGCCCCGACCTGCTGCTCGACGGCGCCCGCCCGCAGGGCTGGCGGCTGCACCGCGACCCGTACTTCCTCGAGTCCAGCGTGCCCGGGGTGTTCGTGGCCGGCGACGTCCGCGCCCAGTCGGTGAAGCGGGTGGCGTCCGCGGTGGGCGAGGGCGCCATGGCGGTCACCCTGGTGCACCGGTACCTGGAGGAGCGATGACGACCACCACCCCGGCGGCCTCCGGGACGCCGGCCCCGGACGCGACGCTGACCCGCGAGCGGCTGCGCGGGCTGTTCCTGTTCACCGACCTCGACGACGACCAGCTCGACTGGGTCCTGCGCACCGCCGACGTCGTCAGCCACCCGGCGGGCAGCGACGTCTCCGTCGAGGGCGAGCCCGCCGAGTGCTTCTTCGTGCTGCTGTCCGGGACGCTGAGCATGGTGCGCCAGGTGGGCCGCGACGAGGTGGAGACCGTCCGCAGCGACTCCCCCGGCGTCTACAGCGGCGCGGTGCAGTTCTACCTCGGCGACCAGATCGACCAGGTCTACCCCGCGACGGTCCGCGCGGTCACCGACTGCACCTTCCTCGCCCTCCCCGCCGCCGAGTTCGCCGCGGTGTTCCGCCGCTGGTACCCGATGGCCGTGCACCTGCTGCAGGGCCTGTTCCTCGGGATCCGCAACTCCGAGGAGCTGGTGGGGCAGCGCGAGCGGCTGCTGGCCCTGGGCAAGCTCTCCGCCGGGCTGACCCACGAGCTCAACAACCCCGCCGCGGCGGCGTCCCGGGCCACCGCGGCCCTGCGCGAGCGGGTGGCCGGGATGCGGCACAAGCTCGCGCTGCTGTCGGAGGGGACGATCTCCGGCGACCAGCTGCGCCGGCTCACCGACCTGCAGGAGCGCTTCGTCGCGCGCATCGGCACCACCGGCGAGCTGTCGGCGCTGGAGCGCTCGGACCGCGAGGACGAACTGACCGACTGGCTCGACGACCACGGCCTGGCCCGGCCCTGGGAGCTGGCCGCGGTGTTCGTGCCGGCCGGTCTGGACCTCGACTGCCTGGAGCAGGTGGCCGAGGCCGTCGACGACGGCTTCCTCGAGCCGGCGCTGCGGTGGCTGTCCTACACCGTGGAGACCGAGCTGCTCATCGGCGAGGTCCTGGAGAGCACCAGCCGCATCTCGCACCTGGTCGCCGCGGCCAAGCAGTACTCGCAGATGGACCGCACCCCGCACCAGATGACCGACCTGCGTGAGGGGCTCGACGCCACGCTGGTGGTGCTCAGCGCGAAGATCCCCCCGGGGATCCGCGTGGTCAAGGAGTACGACCCGGCGCTGCCCCTGGTGCCGGCCTACGCCGCCGAGCTCAACCAGGTGTGGACCAACCTCATCGACAACGCCCTCGACGCCATGGGGGACACCGGGACGCTGACCCTGCGCACCTCGCTGGAGGGCGACTCCGCCGTCGTCGAGGTCGTCGACACCGGCCCGGGGATCCCGGAGGAGGTGCGCCGGCGGGTGTTCGAGCCCTTCTTCACCACCAAGCCGGTGGGCCAGGGCACCGGGCTGGGGCTCGACGTCGCCTGGCGCATCGTCGCCAACCGGCACGGCGGGGTGCTCAAGGTCCGGTCCAGCCCGGGGGACACCCGGTTCGTCGTCCGGCTGCCGCTGTCGGAGACCGCCGCGGACCGCTGAGCCCGGCCACGGGCCGTGATCAGCCCGCGCCGGCGCGCCTCCATGTGGCATCAGCATCACCGCGGGCATTGGACGGGCGGCCCGCGCGGTCCACACTTCCGCCATGGCCGACTGCACCCACCTCGACCAGGTCGACCCCGCCGTCGTCCCCGACACCGAGGAGGGCTGCGGGGACTGCCTCCGTGAGGGCTCGTCGTGGGTCCACCTGCGGGAGTGCCTGACCTGCGGCCACGTGGCCTGCTGCGACAGCTCACCGCGCCGGCACGCGACCGCGCACTCGCACAGCTCGGGTCACCCGCTGGTGCGGTCGTTCGAGCCCGGTGAGTCGTGGTGGTGGTGCTATCCCGACCAGGTGATGCTCCAGCCGCGCGCCTGAGGACGGGCGGGGCGCGCGCCCGTCCTCCAAGGGGTGAGACCCGGCCGCCGGGCTCTCCAGCCGCCCCGGACGCCGAGCCGACGAAGGATGCCGACGGCACCGCAGCTCCCGACGCGGGCCACGACACCCCCGGAGGCTCGTGTGACGGCTCTGCTGCACGACGCGCTGGGCCGCGGTGGGCCCAGTCTCGTCCGCCGGACGCGGGCGCTGTTCCTGCTGCTCGCGCTGACGTCGCTGGCGATCGCGGTCGCCACCTCGCTGCCCGGCTCGTCCGCTCCGGCCACCGCCCTGCTGGTGGCGTCCGCGGTCGTCATGGTGCTGGCCTGGGTGCACCGCTACCGGCACGCGGACGAGGTCACCCGGCTGTGCTGGCTCGAGTGCGTCAGCGCGGCCGGCTTCCTGCTCGCCTGTGCCAACCCGGTGACCGGCGTCGGCGTGGTCCTGGCCCTGGTGTGGTTCCGGGCCCTCTTCGGGCGCACGCTGCACGTCGCCTGCTACGGGATCGGGATGTCGGCGGCCGTGGCCGGCGCGGTGCTGCTGTGGGACCGCGTCCCCTGGCACGCCCACGCGCTCCCGGCCGCGATGCTCGCCGCCGCCCTCCCCGGCGTGCTGCTCACCAGCGTCGTGGCCCGCCACCTGGCCGTGGGCGTCGTCGAGCGCGACCGGGCCCACCGGTGCGGCACCCTGCTCGCCGAGCTCGCCGCCGACCTGCTGGCCGCCGACGACCTCGACCGCGTCGTCGCGGTGGGCTGGCGGGCGCTCGGTGACCTGTGCGGCCTGGTGCCCGGCGGCCGGGCCGTGGCCGTCGGCGCGGGCGACGAGGTCGTCGGCTCGGTCGGCGAGTTCGCGTCGGTGCCGGAGGTCCTCACCGTGCCCGGCGCGGCGCCGCTGGGCGGGGCACCGGTCGAGGACGGCGCCGTCCTGGACGCCGTGGCCGGTAGCGCCGCCGGGTGGTGGGTCTTCCCGCACCGCGGCCTGCCGGGCCGCTTCTACCTGGGTGCCCCCGGCGGGGTCCCCGACGACGTGGTCGCCACCGCGGCCCGGCTGCGCGACCAGATGGCGCTGGCCATCAGCAGCGTGACCCGGCAGCAGGAGCTCGCCGTGCAGGCCCGGACCGACCCGCTGACCGGCCTGCCCAACCGCGCGGCGTTCACCGCCGCGCTGACCGAGGCGGTGGCCGGCCTGGACCCGCACGGGGCGCCGGCGTGGATGCTGTTCGTCGACCTCGACGACTTCAAGACCGTCAACGACAACCGCGGGCACGGCACCGGCGACCGGCTGCTGCGCGCGGTGGCCGGCCGGCTGTCCACGTCGATCCGCGACGGCGACCTGTTCGCCCGCCTGGGCGGCGACGAGTTCGCCGTGCTGCTGCCCGGGGCGAGCGAGGAGACCGCCGTCGACGTCGCCGGGCGCCTGGTCGAGCTCTCCGGCGTCCCCGTGCGGCTCGACGGGCGGCCGGCGCAGGTGGGGGCGAGCGTCGGCATCGCGTGTGCGCGCTCCGGCCTGACCGCCGAGCAGGTGGTGCAGCACGCCGACCTGGCGATGCACGCCGCCAAGCGGGCCGGCAAGGGCCGGGTGCACCTGTTCACCCCCGAGCTGCTGGCCGCCGACGACGAGGCCGCGCTCGCCGCGGAACTGCGCACCGCGCTGGCCGAGGACCAGCTCGAGGTCCGCTACCAGCCGATCGTGGCCACCGCCGACGGCCGCTGCACCGCCGTGGAGGCCCTGGTCCGCTGGCGGCACCCGACGCGCGGGCTGCTCCCGCCCGCCGCCTTCCTCGCCGTCGCCGAGGCCCGGGGGCTGATCGTCCCCGTCGGCGCGCAGGTGCTTGCCCGGGCCTGCGCGGACGTGGCCGACTGGCACGACGGCGGCTCCCCCGTCGCCGTGCACGTCAACGCCTCGGCCGCCCAGCTGTCCGCGCCGGGCCTGGTCGGCGACGTCACCCGCGACCTCGCCGCGCACGGCCTGGCGCCCGACCGGCTGGTCGTCGAGGTCACCGAGTCCTCCGCGCTCAACACACCGGCGGTCCGCGCCACCCTGCAGGAGCTCGACGCGCTCGGCGTCCGGATCGCGATCGACGACTTCGGCACGGGGTACGCGGCGCTGACCGCGCTGCGCGAGCTGCCGGTCGACGTCGTCAAGATCGACAAGTCCTTCGTCACCGGCGCCGCCACCTCGGTGGCCGACGAGGCCGTCGTCTACGCCATCGTGGAGATGGCCCAGCGGCTCGGCCTGGACACCGTCGCCGAGGGCGTGGAGACCGCCGAGCAGGAGCACTTCGCCGGCGCCGTCGGGGCGACCAGCGTGCAGGGCTTCCTGCACGGCCGCCCGATGACCGCGGCCGACCTCACCGCCTGGCTGCGGTCCCGGACGCCGGTCGCGGTCGGCTAGTCGGCGAGCTCGACGACGACGGGGGCGTGGTCGCTGGCGCCCTTGCCCTTGCGCTCCTCGCGGTCGATGAGCGCGTTCGTCACCCGGCCGGCCAGCGTCGGCGTGCCGAGCACGAAGTCGATCCGCATGCCCTCGCGGCGCGGGAAGCGCAGCGCCGTGTAGTCCCAGTAGGTGAAGACCCCCGGGCCGGGCGCCAGCGGCCGGACGACGTCGGCGTACCCGGCGTCCACGACGGCGCGGAACGCGGCCCGCTCGGGCTCGGAGACGTGGGTGGAGGTGGCGAAGACCGTCATGTCCCACACGTCGTCGTCCTGGGGCGCGATGTTCCAGTCGCCGACCAGGGCCACCTGGGCGGCGGGGTCGGCGGCCAGCCAGCCGCCGGCCGCGGTGCGCAGCGCGGCGAGCCACTCGAGCTTGTAGTCGTAGTGCGGGTCGCCGAGCTGGCGACCGTTGGGCACGTAGAGGCTCCACACCCGCACGCCGCCGCACGTCGCGCCCAGCGCGCGGGCCTCGGCGGCCGGCTCGGCGCCCTCCTTGGCCACCCACGTCGGCATCCCGGGGAAGCCGACCTCGACGTCGGTCAGCCCGACCCGCGAGAGCACCGCGACGCCGTTCCACTGCGAGTACCCGACGTGCGCCACCTCGTAGCCGAGCTCGCGGAAGCGCTCCTCCGGGAACTGGTCGTCGCGGCACTTGGTCTCCTGCAGCGCCAGGACGTCGACGTCGCGGCGCTGCAGCCAGGCGGCCACCCGGTCCAGGCGCGTGCGGATGGAGTTCACGTTCCAGGTGGCGAGGCGCACGGCCCCCGAGCCTAGACACAGGACCCCCCTGCCCCCCGCCCCTCGCAGGCTCGCAGGCTCGCAGGCTCGCAGCGGGACCCTGCAGGAGGGCCACCCGCTGGTCACCGTCGGTACACGCCACCTGGCCCGCGGAGACGCCCCTCACGGCCGGCGGGGTGGCGCCGGCTCCCCCGGGGTACGGAACGCCGGTGAGCAGCAGGCGCGAGTGGGATCATGGGCGGATGACCTCGACCCGGACGAGTGGAGCCGACAGGAGCGGGCCCGGCCTGTCCCGGGTGCGCCCGTGAACGACGACTCCGACCTCACCCGCCCGATCGGGGACGCGCCGTCCCTGCCGCCGGTGCCCGGGAGCACCGCCCGGCCGGCGCAGGGGAGCGACCGGCGCGAGCGGCCGCGGTCACGGTCCCTGGCCTCCGTCCTCGGCCTCACGGCGCTCAACGCCGCGCTCCCCGGTACCGCCTTCCTCGCCACCGGACGGCGGCGGCTCGGTGCCGCCGTGCTGGTCGTGTTCGCGCTGCTGGTGGCCGGCGGCGTCTGGCTGGCGACGGCGGGCCGGCGCACCGCGGTGCGGCTGGCCGTCGACACCGACCAGCTGGCCTGGCTGGTCGGCGGCATCTCCGTGCTGGCGCTCGCCTGGATCGCGGTGATCGTGACCGGCTACCGGGCGCTGCTGCCGCGCCGCAGCAGCCGGCCCCGGCACGCACTCGGCGCGCTGCTCGTCGCCGCGCTGGTGGCGGTCGTGGCCTATCCGGCCTACCGCGTCGGCACCGTGGCCGTCGCCCAGCACGGGCTGCTCGAGGGGGTCTTCGCCGACGACCGGCGGTCGGCCACCGTCGTCGACACCCCCGACCCGTTCGGGGACAAGGAACGCGTCAACGTGCTGCTGCTCGGCGGTGACGGCGGTGAGGGCCGCGAGGGCGTGCGCACCGACACGGTGATCGTCGCCAGCATCGAGACCGAGACCGGTGAGACGACGCTGCTCAGCCTGCCGCGCAACCTCCAGGACCTGCCCTTCCCACCCGGCAGCGCCCTGGCCGAGGCCTACCCCGACGGGTTCGAGGGCGTCAACGAGTCCGACGGCCTGCTCAACGCCGTGTACCGCAGCGGGCCGCTCGCCCACCCCGAGATCCTCGGCCCCACGGACGACCCCGGTGCCGACTTCCTGAAACTCGGCGTCGGCGAGGCCCTCGGCCTGCCCATCGACTACTTCGTGCTCGTCAACCTCGACGGGTTCAGCCGGCTGATCGACGCCCTGGGCGGCATCACGGTCAACGTCAACTACTACGTGCCGATCAACGGCGAGCCGACCCTGGGCATCCTCCCAGACGACTACATCGCCCCCGGACCGAACCAGCTCATGGACGGCGAGACGGCGCTGCACTTCGCCCGCGGCCGGTTCGGGCTCAGCGACTACGACCGGATGGACCGGCAGCGCTGCACCATCGACGCGATCATCGACGCCGCCGACCCGATCACCCTGCTCGAGCAGTACCAGGAGCTGGCGGCGACGACGCAGGACATCGTCAGCACCGACATCCCCCGCTCGGCGCTCGACGACTTCGTCGACCTGGGCTTCCTCGTCAAGGACGCCGAGGTGCGCAGCGTCGTCTTCGACACCAGCCTGATCGACCCGGCCTACCCGGACTACGACCGGATGCGGCAGATCGTGCAGGACACCATCGCCGGCACCGCGCCGACCACGCCCGCACCGGCGCCCGCGCCGGGCACCAGTGCGGCGGGGGAGGTGCCCGACGGGTCGCCGCCGGCTCCCGTGGAGGGCGCCGCGCCGGCCCCCGACGTCACCGACGCCTGTGCCTTCGACCCCGCCCAGGCCCAGGCCGCGCTGGACGCGGGCGAGCCGCCGACGCGCCGGGGCTAGCGCCCGCACCCGTCCGCGCCGTCTGGTTGGCTCGACGTGAGGCCGGCGCGCGGCGCCCGGCCGGAGCGGAGGCGACATGGCAGGGGTCCGGACACCACGGGACGACGGCAAGGCGCGGCGCAGCCGGGTGGCGGCGCTGCTGGTCCTCGGCATCGGGACCGTCCTGCTGGTGTCGGCGTCGACGTGGTTCGTCGCCGAGCGCGGCGGCGTGGGGGCCGCCCAGCTGTCCGTGGGCGTGCTCCTGCTGGGCCTGAGCGCCTTCCTGTTCGGGCGGTCGCGCCCGCGCTGAGCGCCCGCCGTCCGGTTGCCGCCCCTGGGTGACCCGCACCACACTCCGGGAGGAGGAGCGGTCCCCAGGACGGAGGAAGCGCGTGAAGCTGGACAAGCAGGAACTGGTGCGGGTGCTGCGCACCGAGGGTGACAACAGCACGGCCGACGCGGTCGAGGCGCAGCTGCCCGACGAGATCGACACCGACCGGGACGGCGACGCGCTGGCCGGCGTGGGGCTCGACCGCACGCAGCTGATGGCCAAGCTGGCCGGCGGGGGCTTCGGCTCGACACTGAGCCCCTGACCGTCCGACCCCGGACGTGCGGCGGGGCCGGCACCACCCGGTGCCGGCCCCGTTCTCGTGTGGTGAGGTCCTTCCGTCAGCCGACGTAGGGGCGCTCGCGGGCGAGCTCCTCCTTGGCCACCGAGCGCAGGTGCACCGCGTCAGGGCCGTCGGCGATCCGCAGCGTGCGGGCCGAGGCGTAGAAGCGGGCCAGCGGGGTGTCGTCGCTGACGCCGGCGCCGCCGTGCACCTGGATGGCCCGGTCGATCACGTCGCAGGCCACGTTCGGCGCGATGACCTTGATCGCGGCGATCTCGGTCCGGGCGCCCTTCGCGCCGTACTTGTCGATCAGGTCGGCGGTGCGCAGCACCATGAGCCGGGCCTGGTCGATCTCCATGCGGGAGCGGGCGATCGTCTCGCGGACGGTGGCCTGCTCGGCCAGTGGCCGGCCGAAGGCGATCCGCTTCTGCGCGCGGTCGACCATGAGCGCCAGCGCCCGCTCGGCCATGCCGATCGCCCGCATGCAGTGGTGGATGCGGCCGGGGCCGAGCCGGGCCTGGGCGATCATGAAGCCGTCGCCCTCGCCGGCGAGGAGGTTGGTGGCCGGCACGCGGACGTCGGTCAGCCGCAGCTCCGAGTGCCCGTGCTGGTCCTGGTAGCCGAAGACCGGCAGGTGCCGCAGGATCTCCAGCCCCGGGGTGTCCCGCGGCACGAGGATCATCGACTGCTGCCGGTGCGGGGCGCCCTCGGGGTCGGTCTTGCCCATGACGATGAAGATCTGGCAGCGCTCGTCGGCGGCACCGCTGGTCCACCACTTGCGGCCGTTGATCACGTACTCGTCGCCGTCGCGCACGATCGACGTCTGGATGTTGCGGGCGTCGGAGGAGGCGACGTCGGGCTCGGTCATGGCGAACGCCGACCGGATCTCGCCCTCGAGCAGCGGCTCGAGCCAGCGCTGTTTCTGCTCGGGCGTCCCGAACATCATCAGCGTCTCCATGTTCCCCGTGTCCGGGGCCCCGCAGTTGGTCACCTCGGGGGCGATCACCGGCGACCAGCCCATGATCTCGGCGACCGACGCGTACTCGAGGTTGGTCAGGCCCCCGAGCTCGTGGTGGAACAGGTTCCAGAGCCCGCGGGCGCGGGCCTCCTTCTTGAGGTCCTCGAGCACCGGCGGGTGCCCGTGGTCGTCGTGGCCGCGCTCGGCGCGCCACGCCTGGTAGACCGGCTCGGCGGGGAAGACCTGCTCACGCATGAAGTCCCACATCCGGCCGCAGACGTCCTCGGCTCGGGCGGACAGGGCGAAGTCCATGCACCGGAAGGTAGCCCGGTTGGTGACCGGCGTCGCACCGGGGTGCGCGCCCCGCGGACGACAGGAGCCGGGCACCCGACGAAACGGGTGCCCGGCTCCGGGCGACGTGCTCGAACGGCCTCCCCGCGGTGGGGGCGGGAAGCCCTCCGTTCAGGCGCGCGTGGGTCGCGCGACCCGGTCGTTGACCGGGCCCAGCGCCATCACCAGGCCGACGACGGCCGTGGCGATGTGCAGCACGTTGTCGGCACCGTTGATGTTGAGGAAGTCCCAGTCCTCGCCGATGGCGATCAGGCCGTAGACGAAGGCCGCGCCGTAGCCGATCGCGAGCAGCCAGCCGTAGGTGCGGGCGCCGGCGAGCGTCCGCGACAGGGCGATCCCGGCCAGGCCGATCACGATGTGCACGATGTTGTGCAGCGGGTTGATCATGAAGATCAGGAGCATCTCGTCCTGCGTGTTGTCGGCGAAGGCGTCGAAGCCGGTGATGAAGAAGCCGACGATGCCGACAAGGAGGTAGACCACCCCGAAGACGAGGGCGAGCGTCTGGGGCCAGGTGGTCCCCCGCCGCGCGCCGGTGTTGCCAGTGGTAGCCATGGTGTCCGTCTCCTCCGTGTGCGTCGCGCTCCGCCGTCCTGGCGGGCGCTGGTCGGGCGGTACCCGGCGGGGACGGTCCGGCAACGACGACCGCCCGTTCGGGGGAGGGTCGTTACCGGATCGTCACCGATCGGTTCCCGTGCACCCGGTCTTCGCAGCGGGCGGCCGCCGCGGTTCGCCCGTCCCGCGGACGGAGGAGGGGCGACCGGTCAGGGACGCGGCGTGCGGCGGGGCCGGCGGACGACGAACGGGCCGATGGCCAGCAGGTCGACCGGGGCCGAGCCGAAGCACTCGAGGGCGTCGCGCGGGTCGTCGACCATCGGCCGCCCGGCGGTGTTGAGGCTGGTGTTGACCACGACCGGCAGTCCGGTGCGCCGCTCGAACGCCGCGATCATCCGGTGCACCAGGGGCTCGGTCGCGGGGTCGATCGTCTGGATGCGCGCCGTCCCGTCGACGTGGGTGACGGTGGGGATGCGGTCGCGCCACTCCTCGGCGACGTCGTGGACGAAGAGCATGTAGGGCGAGGGGACCGGGCCGCGGCTGAAGATCTCCGGCGCCCGCTCCAGCAGCACCATCGGCGCCACCGGGCGGAACTGTTCGCGGCCCTTGACGTCGTTCATCCGCTCGAGGTTGGCCTCGAAGCCGGGGTGGGCGAGCAGCGACCGGTGGCCGAGCGCGCGCGGGCCGTACTCGCTGCGGCCCTGGAACCAGGCCACGATGCCGTTGTCGGCGAGGACCTCCGCGACGGCCTCGGCGACGTCGTCGGGCCGCTCGTAGTCGATGGCCGCCGTCTGCAGCCACCGCTCGATCTCGTCGTCCCCCCAGCTGCGGCCCAGCGCCGCGCCGGGCATCGGCTCGGTGCGCTCGCCGAGCTCGTGCGCCACGTGCAGGGCGCTGCCGAGTGCGGTGCCGGCGTCGCCGGCGGCCGGCTGCACCCAGACGTCCTCGAAGGGCGTCTCGGCCAGGATGCGGGTGTTGGCCACGCAGTTGAGCGCGACACCGCCGGCCATGGTGAGCGTCTTCTCGCCGGTCTGGTCGTGCACCCAGCGGGCGAGGTCGACCAGGACCTCCTCCAGCCGGGTCTGGACGCTGGCGGCGAGGTCGGCGTGGTCCTCCGTCCACTGGTCGCCCTTGCCCAGGCGCGGGGCGAACTCGGCGAAGTCGATCCGCTCGGTGACGAAGCCGCCGTCGCCGGTGGGCCGGATGAGCTCCGACAGCTCGCCGAGGAACCGCGGCTTGCCGTAGGAGGCCATCGCCATGACCTTGAACTCGTCGGAGCTGCGCAGGAAGCCCAGGTGGTCGGTGAGCTCCTCGTACATCAACCCGAGGGAGTGCGGCAGCGCCTGGCCGGCGAGGACCTCCAGCTGCCCGTCGACGTAGCGGCCGGCGAGGTGGCTGTGCGCCTCGCCGCGGCCGTCGAGCACGAGGACGGCGTTGTCCCGCTGCGGAGCCGCCTTGCCGGCGGAGGCCGCGTGCGCGACGTGGTGCTTGACGAAGCGCACCTTCGCCGGGTCGAGGCCGGGCAGGGCGTGCGCGAGGAAGTCCGGCGCCATCTCGGCGTACCGCTTGCGCATGGTGTCGCCGTCGTCGAAGAGACCCGAGTCCTCGGGCGTGCCCATGAGGGCGGGGTCGAACGAGTAGGCGACGGCGTCGAGCTCCTCGGGGCGGATGCCGGCCTCGGCCAGGCACCAGGCCGCCGACAGCTCGGGCAGCTCCCAGGCGCTCCAGGGCAGGGGGCGCTTGCCGTGCTTGCGCCGGCTGAAGCGCTCCTCCTCGGCCGCGGCCACGACCCTCCCGTCGACGACGAGCGCCGCCGCGGGGTCGTGGTAGATGGCGTTGATGCCGAGGACCTTCACGTGCGCACTCCTCTCGCCCGGGCGCGGCGCCCGGTCCTCGGCTGATCATCGCGGCGCCCCGGCCGCTCCGCAGGGTGAGCACCCGATGAGGTGCCCAGCCGGTCGGGCACCGGTGGCCGGCACGGGCGCGCGGCCGCCCCGCGGCTACAGGGCCGGGCGCCGGCCGGTCCAGTCCGTCGCCGACTCGTAGGCGTGTCCCACGCGGAGCACCCCCACCTCGTCGAAGGGCCGGCCCATGATCTGCAGCCCGATCGGGAGCCCCGCCGAGGTGAAGCCGCAGGGCACGGACAGCGCCGGCAGACCGGTCACGTTGCCCGGGGCCGAGTGACCGACCCAGGCGTCGATCACCGACTTCCGTGCGCCGCTCGGGAAGGTGAACGTCTCCTGCCCCACCTCGGCCGCGGCGGTCGGCAGGGTCGGGCACACCAGCGCGTCGAGGCCCTCGAAGGCACGGCGGAACGCCTGCTGCACCAGCGTGCGGACGCGCAGGGCCTTGATGTACTGCGTGGCGAGGACCATCTCGCCGGCCTCGAGGAGCACGCGCACGTCATCGGTGTACCGCTCGCCGGACTCCCGCAGCATCTCCTGGTGGTAGGCGCTGGCCTCGGGGATGACAATGCCGAACTCGATGGCCATCATCTGCTCGGCGTAGGGGATCTGCACCTCCCGCAGGTGCGCTCCCTTGGCCTCGAGGACGGCGATCGCCGCCCGGACGGCTGTCTCCACCTCGGGGTCGATGTCGTCGAAGAAGTAGTTGGTCGGCACGCCGAGCGTCAGCCCGCGGACCCCGGCCTCCAGGTCACGGGTGTAGTCGGGCACCGGTTCCTGGACCGTCGCCGGGTCTCGGGCATCGAACCCGGCGACGGCCTGCAGGGCCAGGGCGGCGTCGCGCACGGTCCTCGTGAGCGGCCCGGCATGGTCCAGCGACCAGCACAGCGACGTGATGCCGAAACGGGAGACCCGGCCGTAGGTCGGCTTCAGGCCGACGGTGCCGCACACGGACGCTGGGATGCGGATCGAGCCACCGGTGTCGGTGCCCATCCCCAGCAGGCACTCCCCGGCAGCCACCGCGGCGCCGGACCCCCCGCTCGATCCGCCCGGCACGCAGCCGGTGTCCCAGGGGTTCCGGGTCGTCGGGGTGAGGACGCCGTAGGCGAACTCGTGGGTGTGCGTCTTCCCCACCACGACCGCGCCGGCGTTGCGCAGCCGAGCCACGCAGGCCGAGTCCTCCTGCGGGTGGTGGTCGGAGCGGACCGCGGAGCTCGACGTCGTCGGGAGACCCACGGCGTCGTAGAGGTCCTTGATCCCCACCGGTATGCCGTGCAGGGGGCCGCGGTACCCGCCGTCGCCGATCTCCTGCTCCGCCTTCCGGGCCGCCTCCAGGGCCTGCTCGGCGGTCACGACGACGAAGGCGTTCAGCCTGCTCTCCACCCGGTCGATCCGGTCGAGCGCGGACTGCACGAGCTCGACCGGGGACAGGGTGCGCTGCTCGATGTGCCGGGCGGCCTCGGCGAGGCTGAGCTCGTGGGGCTGCACGTCCTCACTCCCAGCGCGCGTCGAACGCGGCGGCCGGCGGCATCTCGCCGACCGCGACCTCGTCGAGGCTGTCGTACAACCCCAGGACCATCGTCACGGCCGGACCGGCCGCCGCCCGCCGCTCGTCGGTGAGATCCAGGCGGGCGTGGGCGAGCAGCTGATCGAGGACCTCGTCGCCCAGCGGCGACCGTGGTGCCGAGGCCATGGGCCACCTCTTCCAGTCGGGAGTGTGCCGTGGCCCACAGCATGCCCGGGTCCCCGTGGTCCCGGGCAGGTGTCGCCGGGCGGGTCCGCGCCTCGGGGTCCGGTGGTGCCGGCTCAGGCGCCACGGACCCGCAGCAGGTCGTTCGCCTCGATCGCCCCCAGCGCCAGGGTCTTGTAACCGACCTCCTCGAACAGCACCACGACCCGGTCGTCCTCCACCCGCATCACCACGCCGGGACCCCACTCGGTGTGCTCCACCGAGGTCTCGGGGGCGAAGGGGGTGTCCGCGTCGTCGGCGGAGGGCTGCTCGTGCGCGGTGCCGGCCGAGCAGGTGTCGCAGTTGCCGCACGGCTCCTCGAGCTGCTCGCCGAAGTAACCGAGCAGGTACTGGCGGCGGCACTCGGTGGTCTCGGCGTAGCCGCGCATCATCTCCACCCGGCTCTGGTCGACCCGCTCGTGGTGTTCGGCGAGCTCGCGGGCGGCCGCGGCGGCGTCACCGGGGGCGGGCGCCCCCTGCGCGGGGTGGGCCGCGCCCTCCTCGTCGAGGACGACGGCCGACACCTGCTCGAGCAGGTTGAGGTCGCGGGCCAGCGGGGTGGCCCCGCGGCCGGTCTCGTCGCGCAGCTGCCGGACGTCGACGCCGTCGTCGATGCCGGCCGCCGGTGCGGCGGCGACCAGCCCGGCCACCTGCTGCAGCTCCTCCTCAGCCGGCGCGCCCGCGGCGAAGAACCGCCGCAGCCCGAGGTCCTCCTGCCGGTACACCAGGACGGCGAGGGCCGGCTGCCCGTCCCGGCCCGCGCGGCCGATCTCCTGGTAGTAGCTGTCCACCGAGTCGGCGGGCTCGGCATGCACCACGAACCGCGTGCCCGGCTTGTCGATGCCCATGCCGAAGGCCGTGGTGGCGACGACCACGTCGAGCTCGTCGTCCATCCACGCGCGCTGGGTGTCCTCGCGCTCGCTCTTCCTCAGGCCCGCGTGGTAGGGCCGGGCGCGCAGGCCGCGCTCGGTGAGGGCGTCGGCGAGGTCGGTGGTGCCCTTGCGGGTGGCGCTGTAGACGATGCCGGGGCCGCGGCCGGCCTCGACCTCGCCGGCGGCGCGGTCGATGACGGCGGCGCGCTTGGCGTGCGCGTCGGCGTGGTGGTCGACCTCGAGGCGGATCTCGGGCCGGTCGAACCCGGCGACGACGACCTCGGGGTCGCGCATCGCCAGCCGCTCGACGATCTCGGCCCGCACCGGGGGAGCGGCCGTCGCCGTCAGGGCGAGGACGATCGGGTGGTCCAGCTGCTCGACCACCTGACCCAGCCGCAGGTAGTCGGGGCGGAAGTCGTGACCCCAGGCGGAGACGCAGTGCGCCTCGTCGACGACGAACAGGGCGGGCCGGGCGTCGCGGAGGGCGGCCACCACCTCGGGCTTGGCCAGCTGCTCGGGCGCGAGGAACAGGTAGCGGACCGTTCCGTCCTCCACGCCCTGTACGGCCGCGTGCTGGTCGCCGGCCGACAGGCTGGAGTTGAGCTGGGCGGCCCGGCCGGCGTCCTCGCCGAGCTCGGAGAGCCGCTCCACCTGGTCGCGCTGGAGGGCGATCAGCGGCGAGACGACAACCACCGGACCGTCGAGCAGCTGGCCGGCCACCTGGTAGACGGCGCTCTTGCCGGCGCCCGAGGGCAGCACCGCGAGCGTGTCCCGGCCCGACAGGACCGCCTGCATGGCGCGCTCCTGGCCGGGGCGGAAGTCGTCGAAGCCGAGGACGTCGCGGGCCGTCTCCCGCAACCGGCGGGTGCGGACCGACGCCGAGCCTCCGGCGGGGTTCTCGCGAGGGGTGCGGGACACCGCCCGCCGCTGCCCGGGGCCGGAGATCGGCAAACGGACGGCAGGTGGCCCGGGGCGCCGCGGGGAGGCGTCGGGAGGTGCGGCCGGGCGCTCACCGGAGGTGCGCACGGCGGGTCCCGACGTCGGCGGAGTCCGCGGCCGCCCGGCCGGCCCACCAGCCCGCGCCGTCGACCGACGAGCGGCTGCGGCTGCTGCGCACGCGGGGGAACAACTCGGTGAACGCGTCGTCGACGGCCGCCTGCCGCGAGCGCAGCACCGGCCGCAGGTCGACCCCCTGCTCCGCCGCGGCCGCCCGGGTGGCCCGTTCCCGAGCACCGGTCAGCCGCTCGCCGATGCGGCCCGCGTAGCCGAGCAGGAACGCCCGCCGGAAGGCGCGGGAGGCCGACCGCCGCCCCGCCGCCCGTTCGGCCGCCGCCAGCGCCTGTCCGACCTGCAGCAGCAGCGAGGTGAACAGCAGCTCGACGGCGTCGAGGTCGGCGGCCACGCCGACCAGCGTCGCGATGCCCAGGCCCCGGTACCAGACCAGCCGCACCCCGTTGGCGTCGGCGACCGCCCCGAGCAGCTGGGTCTTGGCCTGCACGTACGGGTCGTCGACGTGCACCCGGCGGGTCGCCACCGCCGCGGCCGCCGCCGTCCCGCCGCCGGCGTCGAGCAGGGCCGCGTCGACGGCGTGGCGGGTCATCAGCTCCTGTGCCTTGGCGGTCAGCGCCTCGGCCTCCTCGGGGAACTCCGTGGACTCCGCCTTGTCGAGCAGCGCCCGGATGCGCCGCAGCGCCCGCGCGTCCCCGGTGCCGGGGGCGACCCTGCGCCGGACGCCCGGACCCCACCGCGACGGCGGGGGGACGAGCACCTCGAGGCGCGCGGTGGTCCGCAACAGCCCGGCCAGGCGCAGCACGATCCGCCACGCGTCCGCGGGCGGTCTGCCCTCCCGGCGGTGCCAGGCGCCCACGACCCCCGGATCGCCGTCAGCAGGCACCCCGAGTTCGCGCAGCTGCCCGAGCCAGGCATCCGGTGCCCGGGCGGCTGCACCGGTGCGCCGCGCGTGCTCGCCGATGAGCGCGACGGCCAGCGGCACCGAGGCGGCGGTCGCCTCCTTCCGCGCCAGGTGCACGACGTCGGCCGGCTGCCAGCCGCGCTCCCACGTGTCGGCCAGGGCGGCGAGCAGCTCGCGCGTGGCAGTGCCGGTGACGTCGACCCCCGGCCGGTGCACAGCCAGGGTGGCCGCGAGCTCCGACGCCACACCGGCGTCGGTCAGCAGGCCGCCGCGGAAGCGGAGGAGGTCGGTGAGCCAGGCGTCGTCGAACACCACCCGATGGTCGCGCCGGGGCCCGTCGCGGCGCGGGACCGCCTGTGGACGGCGGGTGCCGGTCCCCAGGCCGCCGCGGCACCGCGGGGAGTGTCGTACCGGCGACTAGGGTCGCCCGGCGTGAGCGCGAGCTACCGGATCGCCGAGGCCGCGGCGCTGCTGGGCGTCAGCGACGACACGGTCCGCCGGTGGATCGACAGTGGGCGGCTCCCCGCGTCCCGGGTGGGCGGCGGCCCCGCGCACGTCGACGGCGCCGACCTCGCCCGCCTGGCCGCCGAGCTGCACGACGCGCCCGAGCCCGGCACCACCCGCGGCTCCTCGGCCCGCAACCGGCTGGCCGGCATCGTCACCCGCGTCGTCCGCGACACCGTCATGGCACAGGTGGAGATCCAGGCCGGGCCCTTCCGGCTGGTCTCGCTGATGTCCCGCGAGGCGGCCGACGAGCTCGGTCTCGACGTCGGCGTGCGCGCCGTGGCCACCGTCAAGGCGACCCAGGTGAGCGTCGACGTGCCGTGAGCAGCATCGCGTGGCTCGGCCCGCTCGCAGGGGCCCGCCCCGAGCGGAGCGAGGGGTGGGGGGCGAGGGGGTCCTTCTCCTAGTCCTCCACGGCGAGCATCACCTCGGTCGACTCCACCAGGACGACGACCGGCGAGCCGACGGCCAGTCCCAGGTCCTCCACCGCATCCTCGGTGATCGACGCGGTCATCTCCTGGCCGGAGACGTCCACCTCCACGGTCGCCATCACCGACCCCGGGGTGACCGTGGTGACGGTGCCGGACAGCTGGTTGCGCGTGGACAGTCGCATGTGCGCATCCTGGCGGATCTGCGGAGGCCGCACCCGTCCGCGCGGCCGCAGTTCCGGGCCGTCGTGGGCTATCGTCCCGCAGGCGCGGATCGGCAGATCCGCCCGGCGGGGAGGAGACCCGATGCGCGCGCGGAGCACGGCGGTGCTGGTGGCGGTGACCCTGGGGGCGCTGAGCGCCTGCGGCGGCGGGGACGACGGCGCGCAGGCGTCGGGCACCACGTCGGCGTCCGCGTCCGACGACGGCGGTCTCACCGGCACCCTGACCGTCTTCGCCGCCGCCTCGCTCACCGACGTCTTCACCGGCCTCGGGCAGCAGCTGGAGGGCGACAACGCGGAGCTGACCGTGCAGTTCAACTTCGCCGGCAGCTCCGCGCTGGCCACCCAGCTCACCCAGGGCGCCCCGGCCGACGTGTTCGCCTCGGCCAACCCCGCGCAGATGACGGTGGTCACCGACGCCGGCCTCGGCGACGGAGAGCCGACGGTCTTCACCGCCAACGTGCTGCAGATCGCCGTCCCCGCGGGCAACCCGGCCGGCATCACCGGCCTGGCCGACTTCGGCCGCGAGGAGCTCACCCTCGCCGTCTGCGCGCCCGAGGTGCCCTGCGGCGCCGCGTCGGAGGACGTGTTCGCCGCCGCCGGCGTCACCCCGCGCCCGGACACCCAGGAGGAGGACGTGCGGGCGGCGCTGACCAAGGTCGAGCTCGGTGAGGTCGACGCCGCCCTGGTCTACGCCACCGACGTCACCGCCGCCGGCGACGCCGTCGAGGGCATCGCCTTCCCCGAGGCCGAGGACGCCGTCAACGACTACCCGCTGGTCACCCTGGTGGACGCGCCCAACCCGGACGCGGCGCAGGCCTTCGTCGACCTCGTGCTCTCCGACGACGGGCAGCAGGCGCTCGAGGCGGCCGGCTTCCGCTCCCCGTGACGCGCGGCCGCACCCCGGCACCGCTGCTGGTCCCGGCGGCGCTCGCCGTCGCCTTCCTCGTCCTGCCGCTGGCCGGGTTGCTGGTCCGCACGCCGTGGTCGCAGCTGGGCAGCCTGCTCACCGCACCCGGCGTGGGCCAGGCGCTGCGGCTGTCGCTGGTGTCGGCCACCCTCGCCACGCTCGTCTCGGTCGTGCTGGGGGTGCCGCTGGCCTGGGTGCTGGCGCGGTCGCGGGCGCGCGGCCGGGCGCTGCTGCGCGCGCTGGTCACCGTGCCGCTCGTGCTGCCGCCCGTGGTCGGCGGCGTCGCGCTGTTCCTCGTGCTCGGCCGCCAGGGGATCATCGGGCGCTGGCTGGCCGAGACCACGGGCGTCACCATCCCGTTCACCACCACCGCCGTGGTCATCGCCGAGACGTTCGTGGCGATGCCGTTCCTCGTCATCAGCGTCGAGGGCGCGCTGCGGGCCGCCGACGTCCGCTACGAGGACGCCGCCGCCACGCTCGGCGCCGACCGGTGGACCACCTTCCGCCGCGTCACGCTGCCGCTGGTGGCACCGGGCGTGGCCGCCGGCGCGGTGCTGTGCTGGGCGCGGGCGCTGGGCGAGTTCGGCGCCACGATCACCTTCGCCGGCAACTTCCCGGGGACGACGCAGACCATGCCGCTGGCGGTCTACCTGGCGCTGCAGCGCGACCCGCAGGCGGCGATCGTGCTCTCGCTGGTCCTGCTCGTCGTCTCGGTGGCCACGCTGCTCCTCCTGCGGGACCGCTGGCTCGGGCGCTCGGGAGCGGCCGCGTGAGCCTCGCGGCGCACGTCGTCGTCCGCCGGGGCCCGCTGACCGTCGACGTCGCCTGCGAGGTCGACGACGGCGAGGTCCTCGCCGTCCTCGGGCCCAACGGGGCGGGCAAGTCCACGCTGCTGCGGGTGCTGGCCGGGCTGCTGCCCCCCGACGGCGGGCGGGTGGTCGTCGACGGCGCGACCTGGGACGACGTCGGGGGCCGGGTGCACCTGCCCGCCCACCGCCGCCCACTGGGGATGGTCTTCCAGGACCACCTGCTCTTCCCGCACCTGTCGGTGCTCGACAACGTCGCCTTCGGCCCGCGCACCCGCGGGGCGACCCGGGCCGCGGCGCGCCGGGCGGCGGCCGCGTGGCTCGAGCGGGTCGGCATCGCCGACCTCGGCCACCGGCGGCCGGGCCAGCTCTCCGGCGGGCAGGCGCAGCGCGCCGCGCTGGCCCGGGCGCTGGTCGGCGACCCGGCGCTGCTCCTGCTCGACGAGCCGCTGTCGGCGCTCGACGCCCGCACCCGCCTCGCCGTCCGGGCCGAGCTGCGCCGGCACCTCGCCGACTTCGGCGGCAGCGCCGTGCTGGTCACCCACGACCCGGTCGACGCCATGGCGCTCGCCGACCGGGTGCTGGTCGTCGAGGACGGCGCGGTGGTGCAGGCCGGGGCGCCCTCGGACGTGGCCCGGCACCCGCGCACCGACTACGTCGCCCGGCTGGTCGGGCTCTCGCTGCTGCCCGGCACCGGCGAGGGCCTGACCGTGCGCCTCGACGGCGGGGGAGCGGTCACCGTCGCCGAGCCGGCACAGGGGCCGGTCCTGGTCGCGGTGCGGCCGGAGTCGGTCGCGCTCTACCCGTCGCGGCCCGAGGGCAGTCCCCGCAACGCCTGGCCGGCGACGGTGGCCGGCGCGACGCCGCACGGGTCCACGGTGCGCTGCGAGCTCGACGGCGAGGTGCCGCTGCTCGCCGACGTGACCGCGACGGCGTTCGCCGAGCTCGGCCTCGCCCCCGGCTCGCGGGTCTGGGCGGTGGTCAAGGCCTCCGAGGTCGCCGTCTACACGCGGTGAGGCGGGTGGTCGATGATCAGGGTCCCTGATCGCAGGGCGTCCTCCCTCACGTCCCACCGCGAGGGAGGACGCCGCACGATCAGGTCACCTGATCATCGACGGGAGGACGCTGGGCGCATGAGCACGGTCGCCGGGCTGGTCCTCGCCGCGGGCGGGGGACGCCGCTACGGCATGCCCAAGGCCCTGGTCGAGTACGAGGGCAGCCTGCTGGTCGAGCGGGCCGTGCGGACGGCGCGGGCGGTGTGCGACCCGGTGCTGGTGGTCCTCGGAGCTCGGGCGGTCGACGTCTGGCGCCGCGCGGACCTCGACGGCGCGACCGTCCTGGCCAACCGCGACTGGGAGACCGGCATGGCCTCCAGCCTGCGCACCGGCCTCGACGGCCTGCGCGGCTGGCCGGGACGGGTCGGCGCCGCGCTGGTCACGCTGGTCGACATGCCGGGCATGACGCCGGCCGCCCTGCGCGCGGTCGCCGCCCTCGCCGCGCCGGACGCGCTGGCGGTCGCCACCTACGACGGCGTCCGCGGCCACCCGGTGCTGCTCGGCCGGGACCACTGGGCCGGGGTGGCGGGCACCGCGACCGGCGACGAGGGCGCCCGCCGCTACCTCGCCACCCACGCCGTCACCGAGGTCGACTGCACCGGCCTGGCCGACCCGGTCGACCTCGACGTGCCGCCCGGCGGGGTAGCTTCGGGCCCGTGATCGCCGGCCACCTGATCGCCCGAGTCGTCGACGAGCCGCTGTCGGTCGCCGAGCACGAGCAGGCGGTGGCCGACCCCGGTGCCGGCGCCGTCGTCTCCTTCTCCGGCGTCGTGCGGGACGTCGACGGCGGCCGGCCGGTCACCGAGCTCGAGTACGTCGGCCACCCCACGGCCGGCGAGGTCATCACCGGGCTCGCCGAGGAGTTCGCCGCCCGCCCCGAGGTCCGGGCGGTCGCCGTCTCGCACCGCGTCGGGCTGCTGGGCATCGGCGACGTCGCCCTGGCCTGCGCGGTCAGCGCCGCGCACCGCGGGGAGGCGTTCCGGGCCTGCGCGGAACTGGTCGACGAGGTCAAGAAGCGGCTGCCCATCTGGAAGCGGCAGGTCTTCGCCGACGGCGAGGAGGAGTGGGTGGCCTGCCCCTGAGGCGGCAGGTCACGTCCCGGTCGGCACCCGGCCGGGTTCCTTGACCGGCGGTGGGCGTCTGGCACACCATGCGCCGGGGCTCCAAGGGCGGGGCGACGTCCCCCGGTGTGCCCTGACAGCGCGAGGACGGGAGCAGGTGTCGGTACACGCACAGCGCGATCCCGTGCTCGAGGCGATGCCCCTGGGCTACATCGCCGTCGACCGCGACTGGCGGATCACCTACGTCAACGGCGCGGGCGAGGCCGTCGTCGGCGGGACGTGGGACCAGCTCGTCGGGGCCTGCTTCTGGGAGTCCTTCCCGTTCAACGTCGACAGCGAGTTCGGCCGCACCTACCGCGAGGTGCTGGCCACCGGCCGGGCCCGGACGGTCGAGGCCTTCTACCCCGAGCCGCTCGACCGCTGGTTCGAGGTGCGCGCCGTCCCGCTCGGGAACGGCCTGGCCCTGTACTTCTCCGACACCACCGCCCGGCGCACCGCGCAGGACCGGCTGGCCCTGCTCGCCCGCGTCGGGGCGGAGCTGACCGGCACGCTCGACCTCACCGAGGCGGTGCGGCGCATCCCCCGCCTGGTCGTGCCCGAGCTCGGCGAGGCGTGCCTGCTCACCGTCCTCGACGACGACGGCCGGCCCCGCGACCTGGGCTCGTGGCACGGCGACCCGGCCCGCCGCGACCTGCTCCGCCGCTACGCCGCCGTCCGGCTGCCCGGGATGCCGGCCGCCGCGCCGGTGGTCCGCGCGCTGGCCGGCGAGACGGTGGAGGCCGACGGCGCCGACGTCCTCGCGGCCATCCTCGACGCCGAGGCGCGTGCCCTCTACCGGCAGCTCGGCGGCCCCGACGTGCTCGCCGTCCCGCTGCCCGGCCGCGCGCGGGTGATCGGCGCGCTCACGTTCCTCTCCGGCACCGGGGCCAGCACCTCGCGCGTCGACCCCGTGACCGCCCGCGAGGTCGCCGGCCGGGTGGGGCTGGCCCTGGACAACGTGCGACTGTTCGCCCGCCAGCGGCAGCTCGCCGAGGCGCTGCAGCGCAGCCTGCTGACGACGCCGCGCGGGTCCCGGCTGGGCCGGCTGGTCGTCCGCTACACCCCAGCCGCCGAGGCGGCCCGCGTGGGCGGCGACTGGTACGACGCCTTCGCCCAGCCGGCCGGGGCGACGACGCTGGTCATCGGCGACGTCGTCGGGCACGACACCGAGGCGGCCGCGGCGATGGGCCAGCTGCGGTCGCTGCTGCGCGGCATCGCCGCCTACAGCGACGCCGGGCCGGCCGAGGTGCTGCGGGGCCTGGACCGCGCCATGGCCACGCTGGCGGTCGACACCTACGCCACCGCGGCGGTGGCCCGCTTCGAGCAGACGCCGGAGGAGGCGGCGGCCGGCCGGACCCGGGTGTGCTGGTCCAGCGCCGGCCACCTGCCCCCGCTGGTCCTCGACCCCGCCGGGCGGCTGCTCGACCTGCCCCCGGTGCCCGGCGACCTGCTGCTGGGCGTCGACCCGGACAGCCCGCGGCACGAGAGCGCGCTGGTCCTCGAGCGCGGCAGCACGGTGCTGCTGCACACCGACGGCCTGGTGGAGCGCCGCGACGTCGACCTCGACACCGGGCTGGCCCGGCTGGCCGACGCGGTGACCGACCTGGCCGGGCGCCCCCTCGACGAGCTCTGCGACGAGGTGATCGAGCGGCTGGTGCACGGCCGGCCCGAGGACGACGTCGCGCTGGTGGCCCTGCGCCTGGGCGGCTGACCGCCGGTCAGCCGACCGGGGTCTGGCCGTCCTCGTCGGTGGGCCGGGTCCCGCCGTGCCGCCGGCCGGCCTCCTCGGCGCGCTCCTCCTCCAGCTCGACCTCGGCCTCGAGCCGGTGGGCCTCGCCGGCCACCTGCGCGGCCGCGTCGCCGTGCGTCTCGCCGTACAGCTCCTCGGCCCGGCCCAGCAGCTCCTCGGCCTTGGCCTTCGTCCTGTCGATGAAGCTCATCGTGCTCCCGTCCTCTCCTGACCCCGGTGTGCAGCATCGCGGATCTCGCCGACCAGTTCCTCGAGGATGTCCTCGAGCGCCACGACGCCGACCACCCGGCCGCCGTCGGTGACCGCGGCGAACTGGGCCCGGCCGGCCTGCATCACGCCCAGCGTGCGCCGCAGGTCGTCGTCGGCGGCGACGCGGGGGAGCGGGCGGGTGATGTCGCGGACCCGCGGCTCGGGCGCGCCGTCGGCGACCAGCACGTCCTTGACGTGCACGTAGCCCAGCAGCCGGTCGCCGTCGGCCACGGGGAAGCGGGAGAAGCCGGTGACGGCCGCGGCCCGCTCGACGGCGGCGGTGTCGTCACCGGGCGCGACGACGGTCAGCGCGGCGCGGGGGATGAGCACCGAGCGGGTGTCGCGCTCCTCCAGGCCCAGGGCGCCGGTGAGCAGCTCGAAGCCGCGCTCGTCGAGCAGGCCGCCGGCGCGCGACTCGCCGATGAGCCCGGCCACCTCGTCGCGGGTGAACGCGCTGGTGACCTCGTCCTTGGGCTGGACGCCCAGCAGCCGCAGCACCCCGTTGGCCAGCGCGTTCAGCGTCACGATCACCGGCTTCAGCACCGTGACGACGGCGGCCAGCAGCGGGGCGAGCACCAGCGCGGCGCGGTCGGGACCGGCGAGCGCCAGGTTCTTGGGCACCATCTCGCCGATCACCACGTGCAGCGCGACGACGACGGTCAGCGCGATGACGAACGAGATCGGGTGCACCAGCGCCTCGGGCACCGACAGCGCCGCGAAGACCGGCTCCAGCAGGTGCGCCACGGCGGGCTCCCCGATGGCGCCCAGGCCCAGCGAACAGACGGTGATGCCCAGCTGCGCGCCGGCCATCATCTGCGACACCCGCTCCATCGCCGCGAGCGTGGTGCGGGCGCGGCGCGAGCCGGCCTCGGCCAGCGGCTCGATCGACGAGCGGCGCGCCGAGATGAGCGCGAACTCCGCGCCGACGAAGAAGGCGTTGGCCAGCAGCAGCACCACGGCGACCAGCACGCCGACCCAGTCACCCACGGTCCTCGTCCTCCTCGCCGGTGGTGGCGGGCAGCTCGCCCACGACCGCCCGTTCGACCCGGGTGCCGTCGACCCGCTCGACCCGCACCCACACGCCCGCGGGCAGGCCCTCGGCCTCGGCGGCCAGCTCGGGCGGCAGAACCGGCCGGGCCTCGATGCGGTCGCCGACCTCGGGGATGCGGCCCAGCACGTGCAGCACCAGCCCGCCGACGGTCTCCCAGTGCCGGTCGGAGGGGACCGACAGGCCGGTCGCCGCGGCCACCTCGTCGGGCCGCAGCAGCCCCGACACCGACCAGGTGCCGTCGCCGCGCGCGACGACGTCGTCGCCGGCCTCCTCGTCGTGCTCGTCGGCCAGGTCGCCGACCAGCTCCTCCACGAGGTCCTCGACGGTCACGACGCCGTCGGTGCCGCCGTACTCGTCGACGACGACGGCCATCTGCAGACCGCCGCGGCGCAGGTCGCCGAGCAGGTCGTCCAGGCGCCGCGAGGTGGGCACGAACAGCGGCGGCAGCATCACCGCCGAGACCGGGGTGGCGGCCCGCCGGTCCCGCGCGACGGCGAGGGCGTGTTTCACGTGGACCATGCCGACGACGTCGTCGACGCCGGCGGCCGAGACGACCGGGAAGCGGGAGTGGCCCGAGTCGCGCGCCGCGGCGAGCACCTCGGCGACCGGCGCCGCGTCGAGCACGGTCGTCATGCGGGTGCGCGGGGTCGCGGCGTCGCTGGCCCGCAGCTCGCCGAAGGCCAGCCCGCGCTCGAGCAGGGTCGCCGTCTCCGTCGGCAACGTGCCCTGCCGGCCCGACCGGCGGACGAGCGAGGTCAGCTCGTCGGGCGAGCGGGCGGAGGCCAGCTCCTCCTGCGGCTCGACGCCGAACAGCCGGCGCAGCGTCGCGTTGGCCCAGCCGTTGAGGAACCGGATGACCAGTGCGGTGGCCCGCGTGAAGCCGCGCTGGAAGCCGGCCACGGCGCGGGCGGTGCGCAGCGGCTCGCTGATGGCCACGTTCTTGGGCACCAGCTCGCCGAACACCATCGTCAGCGCGGTGGCCAGCACCAGCGCGAGGGTGATCGACACCGAGCGCGCGGCGCCGCCGGAGAGGCCCACCGACTCCAGCGGCCCCCGCAGCAGGGCCGCGATCGAGGGCTCGGCGACGAAGCCGATCGCCAGGTTGGTGACGGTGATGCCCAGCTGGGCGCCCGAGAGCTGCGTGGACAGGGTCCGCAGCGCGGCGAGGACACCGGCCGAGCCGCGCACGCCGGCCGCCGCCTCCCGCTCGACGGTGGCCCGGTCCACGGTCACCAGGGAGAACTCGAAGGCCACGAAGGCGGCGCAGGCGAGCACCAGGACGACGCCGACGAGGACGAGCAGCCACTCGATCACGGCGTCGCCTCGCTGGCGCTCGGCGACGCCGCGACCGGCGATGCTGTGCTGTTGCGTGACCTCGCGAGCTCGGTCACGTGCTGCTCCGGGGGAGCGGGGAGGGGTTCGTATGGTGAGGCTTGCTCACAGGGGGACGGTCAGCCTCCGGCGAAGGGGGGCAGCACGTCGACGACCGCCCCGGGTGACAGGTGCAACGCGCGGTTGCGCGTCTGCGTTCCGTCGACGAGGAACGAGCAGGCGGTGAGCACCCGCTCGAGGCGCTCGCCGTGGGCCTCGACGATCCGGCCGACCAGCTCGTCGAGCGTGCCGGCCGCGCAGGTCTCGGTGTCGACGCCGGCCGCGGCGCGGGCTCCGGCGAAGTAGCGGACGGTGACGGTCGGGGTCACCGGTCAGCCCCCGATGGCCGACATCGGCCGGCTCGGCTGCAGGAAGCTCGGGTCGTCGATGCCGTGGCCGGGCAGCTTCGCCAGCGTGGCGATCCGCCAGCGGTCGGCCAGCTCGGCGTCGGTGGCGCCGGCGCGCATCGCGGTCCGCAGGTCGGACTCCTCGCGGGCGAACAGGCAGTTGCGGACCTGCCCGTCGGCGGTGAGCCGGGTGCGGTCGCAGGTGCCGCAGAACGAGCGGGTCACCGAGGCGATGATCCCGACGGTGGCCGGGCCGCCGTCGACCAGCCACCGCTCGGCGGGCGCGGAGCCGCGCTCCCCGGTGTCGGGCGTGAGCTCGTGCGCCGCGGACAGCCGGGCGAGGACGTCCTCGGCGGTGACCATCTCGCCGCGGGTCCAGGCGTGGTGGGCGTCGAGCGGCATCTGCTCGATGAACCGCAGCTGGTAGCCCTGCTCGAGGCAGAAGTCGAGCAGCGGGACGGCGTCGTCCTCGTTGAGGCCGCGCAGCAGGACGGCGTTGACCTTCACCGGGGTGAGCCCGGCCTCCTGCGCGGCCCGCAGGCCGGCGAGGACGTCGTCGAGCCGGTCGCGGTGGGTGAGCTGCCGGAACCGCTCGCGGTCGAGGGTGTCGAGGCTGACGTTGATCCGGTCCAGGCCGGCTTCGGCGAGCGCGGGGGCGACACGGGCCAGGCCGATGGCGTTGGTGGTGAGGCTGACCTCGGGCCGCGGGTGCAGCGCGGTGGCCGCCGCGACGATGCCGACCAGCCCCGGGCGCAGCAGCGGCTCGCCGCCGGTGAAGCGGACCTCGCGGATGCCGAGCTGCTCGACGCCGATGCGCACCAGCCGGGCGACCTCGTCGTCGGTGAGCTGCTCGACCTTGGGCAGCCACTGCAGCCCCTCGGGCGGCATGCAGTAGGAGCAGCGCAGGTTGCAGCGGTCGGTGAGCGAGACCCGCAGGTCGGTGGCGACCCGGCCGTGGCGGTCGACCAGCCCGCCGGTGCCCGGGACGCCGTCGGCCGGACGGGTCCAGGGGTCGGGCAGCGGGGTGGCGCTCACGAGAGGAATGTATGCGCGGGAGGGGACGACGTCGCCGGTGCCGACCGTGCCGCCCCCCGAGACGCCGCATCCGCGGACACGACCGGGGGATCCCGGCCGCGCCCGCGGATGCGGGGGCTGCACCGACGTTGCACGCCGGCGGGGCGGTCAGCCGATCGGCGTGGGTGCGGTCGGGTCCGGCGGGACCGGCACCGAGCCCTGGATGCGGTTGCGGGCCTGGCAGTCGGAGGTGCAGTTCGTGGCGCCGGCCGACAGCTCGACCGCGTCCTCCCCGAGCACGCCGCCCATCCGCCCGCCCGAGGCGACCGACCAGCGGCTCGTGGTCGCCGTCTGCTCGAGCCGGGTCGCCACCTGCGGGCTGTCCTTGCCGAGCAGCATCCGGTGGGTGGCGTCGGCGGCGATCCCGTCGCCGAAGTTGACCTTGCCGGTGTACTCGTTGACGAAGTAGTAGAGACCGGCGCCGAGGGTGTGGACGTACTCGACGGCCGTGCCGAACTCCTGCTCCATCTGGAAGATGCCGCCCTGCGGGGCGTCCTTGGACTGGACCTTGAACTTCCCGCCGGAGGCGGTGCTGAACGAGACCACCAGGACGTCGTCGCGCAGCCGCAGCTCGCTGATCCGCACACCGCGCAGCTGCGCGGCGGTGAGCACCGGCACCTTGGAGGAGAAGACGACGGTCGGTGCGGTGACCATGCGCTGCGGGTCCGGGGCGCCGGTCAGCGTGTAGTCGTAGACGCCGAGGGTGGCCGGGTCGAGGGTGTAGGTGACGTGCCGGCCGCGGACGGCGATCGGCCCGGTCGGGGTGGTGTCCCGCATCCGGAACTCGTTGCCGGGGCCGGGGTTCGACGTCCGGCCGTTGACGGTGACCGCGAAGTCGCCGCCGCTCGACGTCCCGGTGCCCCCGTCGTCGCTCCCGGAGGCCGAGGCGGTGCCGGGGACGAGGAGGGCCGTGAGGGCCAGGAGGGCGGGGAGCAGGGCGAGCAGCAGGCGCACGGACAGCGGGCGGGCCCGGCGCTGCGGGGGTGTCGGGGCCACGGGGCTCCTCGGGTCGGCGGGGCGGGCGCCGCACAGAGTGCATGAAGCTTCATGTACCATGCGTGACGACACGCACACGGCCGGAAACCCGGACGACGGGGACGCCCGCCGTTGTTACGGTCGCGTCGCCACCCGAGAGTCCGGCGGGCAGTCCCGCACTCGCCTGTGGTCAGGAAGCGCGAGAAGCCCGTGTCACCCCGCACCGTCCTCCGACCCCTGCTCGGTCCCTACGCCCGCCTGTTCACCGCCGTCCCCGGTGCCGCGTGGTTCTCCCTCGCCGGGTGGGTCGCCCGGCTCCCGCTGCCGATGCTCGGCCTGGGCGCGGTCCTGCTCGTCGAGGGCGAGTCCGGCAGCTACGCGCTGGCCGGCGCCGTCTCCGGCACCCTCGCCCTGGTCGCCTCGGTCGCCGGCCCGCAGTGGGCCCGGGCCATGGACCGCCGTGGCCAGGGCGCGGTGCTGCGCCTGGCGATGGTCGCCTACCTGGTCACCGGCCTGGCCTTCGTCGGCGTCGTCGTCACCGAGGCACCCACCTGGACCTGGTTCGCCCTGGCCGGGCTCACCGGCGCGAGCCTGCCCAACATCGGCGCGCTGGTGCGGGCCCGGTGGGCCGCCGCCCTCGCGGACGCCGAGCGGCGGCAGACCGCCTTCGCCTTCGAGTCGGTCGTCGACGAGGTCGTCTTCGTCGTCGGGCCCCCGCTGGTCACCGTGCTCGCCACCCTGATCGACCCGGCGGCGGGGTTCACGACCGGCGTCGTCCTCGGCACCGTCGGCGGGCTGTGGCTGGCGCGGCAGCGGGACACCGAGCCGGTCGTGGCCGCCGTGCCGGTCGACGGCGGGCGCCGGCGCCGGGCCGCCCTCGGACCCGCGGTCCTGGTCGTCTGCGCCGCCTACCTCGGCGTCGGCACCGTCTTCGGCGCGATGGACGTGGTCGTCGTGGCGTTCGCCGAGGAGAGCGGGCAGCCCGCCCTGGCCGGCCTGGCGCTGGCGCTCTACGCCGGCGGCAGCCTCGTCGCGGGCCTGGCCTACGGCGTCGCGAGGCTGCCCGGCTCGCTGGCCGCCCGGTTCCTCGGTACCGCCGTCGCCTTCGGCGTGGCCGCCCAGGGCCTGTGGGCGGTGTCGTCGCTGCCGCTGCTCATCGGCGCCGGGTTCCTCGCCGGCCTCGCCGTCGCGCCGGTGCTGGTGTCGGGCGCCTCCCTCGTGGAGTCCCGGGTGCCGCGGTCGGCGCTCACCGAGGCGCTGTCGTGGACCAACACCGGGTTGACCGTCGGGGTCACGGCGGGCTCGGCGCTGGCCGGCGCCGCCGTCGACGTGTGGGGCGCGCAGGCGGCCTTCGCCGTCCCCGCGCTCGCCGCGGCCGCGGCCGGGCTGATCGGGCTGGCCGGGGCACCGCTGCTGCGCCAGGCGCCCGAGCAGGTACCGGTGTGACCGTCGTCGTCCGGCCGCTGGCCGACGACGAGCTCGCCGACGCGTGGGAGCTGGGCCGGCTGGCCTTCGGCGGACCGGCCACGGCGCCGGACTGGGCGCTGCGGCCGCTCGACGGGCTGCTGCGGCTCGGCGCCTTCGACGGGCGGGGCCGGCTGGTCGGCAAGGCCACCGACGTCGGCCACCGGCAGTGGTGGGGCGGCCGGACGGTGGCGACGGCGGACGTCGGCGGGGTCGCCGTCCTGCCCGAGTACCGCGGCGCCGGGGTGGCCCGCGCGCTGCTCACCGACCTGCTCGCCCGCGGGCGCGAGCGCGGCGCCGCGGTCAGCGCGCTGTACCCGACCGTGTCGGCGGTGTACCGGCGGCTCGGGTGGGAGGTGGTGGGCGCGCTGCAGCGGGCCGACCTGGACACCGCCTCGCTCCCGTCGGCGCCGGTGGCCGGGGTGACGGTCCGCCCGGGTGAACCCGCCGACCTCGCCGTGGTCGCCGACCTGTACGAGAGCCTGGCCCGCCCGCGCGCCGGGCTGCTCGTCCGCCGCGGCGGCGTCTTCGACCTGCCGCACGAGGGCCGGTGGCCCGCCGGGGTGGACGGCGTCACCGTGGCCGAGGAGGACGGCGTCCCGACCGGGGCGCTGGTCTACGAGCGCGGCGCCGGCTACGGCCCCGAGGCCCTGCTGACCGTCCACGACCTGGTCGCGGTCACCGCCGGCGCCGCGCGGGCGCTGGTCGGGGTGCTCGCCGGGTGGCGCACCGTCACCCGCACCGTCCGGGTGCCCCTGCTGGCCGGCGACGCGGTGGCCGGGGCGCTGCCGCTCGAGCGCTCGGCGGCCGGCCCCGGCACGGCGTTCATGCACCGCCCGGTCGACGTCGTCCGGACGGTCGCCGACCGCGGCTGGCCGGGCGGGGTGCGCGGGCGGGTGGCGTTCACGCTGCTCGACCCCGTCGTGCCCGGGAACGCCGGTCCCTGGGAGCTCGAGCTCGCCGACGGCGCGGGGGAGCTGCGCCGTCCCGGTCGCGAGCCGGGGCTCGTGCTCGACGTCCGCGGCTTCGCCCAGCTCTACTGCGGCGTCTCCGGCGGCCGCGCGGCGGCGCTGGCCGGGCTGGTGTCCGGCCCGGACGACCCGGCGGCGCTCGACCTGCTCGCCTGCGGGCCGCCCGCCCAGCTCCTCGACTACTTCTGACGGCGGGTTGAGCCCGGGGCTGCCGGGTAGGCGGAGGACCGGCAGGCCGTGCCCAGGTGAGCGCGCGGCGCCCCCCGTCCGTCACCAGCGAGAGGAGCCCCCGTGGCCAGCGTGCCCGCGATGCGACTCAACAACGGCGTCGAGATCCCCCAGTTGGGGTTCGGCGTCTTCCAGATCGAGCCGGAGAACACCGTCGAGGCCGTGCGCAACGCGCTCGAGGTCGGTTACCGCCACATCGACACTGCCGAGATGTACGGCAACGAGAAGGAGGTCGGCCAGGCCGTCCGGGAGTCGGGCATCGACCGGTCGGAGGTCTTCGTCACCAGCAAGCTGAACAACGGCTTCCACCGCCGCGACGACGCGCTGCGCGCCTTCGACCAGACGATGGACGACCTGGGCCTGGAGTACCTCGACCTGTTCCTCGTCCACTGGCCGCTGCCCACCATCGGCATCGACTACGTCGAGACGTGGAAGGCGATGGAGGAGATCTACGCCGGCGAGCGGTGCCGCGCGGTCGGCGTCTCCAACTTCAACCCGCACCACCTGCGCCGGCTGTTCGCCGAGACCGACGTGCGGCCTGCCGTCAACCAGATCGAGGTGCACCCCTACCTCGCCAACGACGAGGTCCGGGCCTTCGGCGCCGACCACGAGATCGTCACCGAGGCCTGGTCACCGATCGCCCAGGGCAAGGTCCTCGACGACCCGGTGGTCGTGCAGGTCGCCGAGAAGGTGGGGCGGACGCCGGCCCAGGTCGTGCTCCGCTGGCACGTGCAGCGCGGCGACGTCGTCTTCCCCAAGTCGGTGACCCGCAGCCGCATCGAGGAGAACTTCGCCCTGTTCGACTTCGAGCTCGACGCCGGCGACATGACCGCGATCACCGCCCTCGACCGCGGCGAGCGCACCGGCCCCGACCCGGACACCTTCGACTACGTGCCGGGCTGACCCGGCGGTCCCGGACGTGCCGAGATCACGCGATCTCGGCACGTCCGGGGCGCCGAGCCGTCGAGATCGCGCGAACTCGACGAGGGTCAGCCGTCCTGCGTGACGAAGTCGATGAGCTCCTCGACGCGGCCGATGAGGGCGGGCTCGAGGTCGGTCCACGTGCGCACGCGGGCGAGGATCCGCTGCGCCCAGACGTAGCCGGTGTCGTCCTCCCAGCCGAGCCGGCGGCAGACGCCGGTCTTCCAGTCCTCGCCCCTGGGCACCTCCGGCCAGGCGCGGATGCCGACCACCTGCGGCTTGACCGCCTGCCAGATGTCGATGAACGGGTGGCCGACGACGAGCGCGTGCTGCCCGGTGACCTGCTCGGCGATCCGCGACTCCTTCGACCCGCGCACCAGGTGGTCGACCAGCACGCCGAGCCGCCGGCCCGGCGCCGGGCGGAACTCGCGGACGATCCCGGGCAGGTCGTCGACGCCGTGCAGCGGTTCCACGACGACGCCCTCGATGCGCAGGTCGTGGCCCCAGACCCTCTCGACCAGCTCGGCGTCGTGCTTGCCCTCGACGTAGATGCGCCCCTCGCGGGCCACCCGGGCGCGGGCGCCGGCAACGTAGGTCGATCCCGAGGCGCTGCGGCTCGGTGCCACCGGCCCCTTCGGCGTCGGGCGGACGAGCACGACCGGCCGGCCGTCGACCCAGAATCCCGGCCCGAGGGGGTAGGCGCGCACCTTGCCGAACCGGTCCTCGAGGTGGACGACGTCCTTCTCGCAGCGGACCACCGCGCCGACGAAGCCGGAGCTGGGGTCCTCGACGACGAGGTCGCGTTCGGCGGCCACCTGGGGCGGCGGCTTCTTCACCGTGCGCGGGTGGACCAGGTCGTCGTAGGGGGAGCGGGGCGGCACCTCCCCAGGAGAGCCGATGACCCCGCGCGGCACGCGGCGACGCGCCGGGGCGGGCGGCACCGGAGTGGTGCGCGACACGCCCGGGCGACACGCCGGTGACGATCCGTGGACGTCCCTCGCCGCGGGACTAGAGGGGCGGCGGCCGTCCGGTACGCCTCGTTCCCGCCGTCTGACCTGGGCGGATGCGCTGCGGTGAGCCGACCGCGCGGCACGTCCGGGACGGCGCCCGGCCCGCCCGCCGCGACGGAGATCGCATCGGGTCGTTTCGGCCGGACGAGCCCGGTCACCCATCCAGGGACCGGAACACCTGAGCTCAGATGGGAGCGAGAGACGACGATGATCGGTACCGACACCATCAGCCGTGTGATCGGACAGGACGTCTACGACGACTCGGGCGACAAGATCGGCTCGGTGTCCGAGGTCTACCTCGACGACGAGACCGGTCAGCCGGAGTGGGCCACGGTGCGCACCGGCCTGTTCGGGACCAAGGAGTCCTTCATCCCGCTGCGGGACGCCGACCTGGCCGGCGACGGCCTGCGCGTCCGGGTGAGCAAGGCCAAGGTCAAGGACGCGCCCCGCATCGACACCGACGGCCACCTGTCCCCGCAGGAGGAGCAGGAGCTGTACCGGTACTACGGCCTGGGCCTCGGCTCCGGGACGCAGACCACCCAGACCACGCAGACCGCGGGCACTGTCACCGACACCGGGACGGCGGGCACCTACAGCGCCGACCAGACCCGCACCCAGCAGGACCTGACCACCGGCGGCGCCGGCATGGGCACGACCGCGGGCACGGGCACCACCGGCCGCGCCGACCGTGACGGCGACGGCGTCTACGACGACGTCCAGGGCCGCACCGTGGGCCACGACACCTCCGGCCCGACCACCGACGACGCGATGACCCGCTCCGAGGAGCACCTCAACGTGGGCACCCAGCGGGTCGAGGCCGGCCGGGCGCGGCTGCGCAAGTACGTGGTCACCGAGAACGTGTCCCAGACCGTGCCGGTCTCCCACGAGGAGGTCCGGGTCGAGCGCGAGCCCATCACCGACGCCAACTACGGCAAGGCGATGGACGGGCCGGCCATCTCCGAGGAGGAGCACGAGGTCGTCCTGCACGCCGAGCAGCCCGTGGTGTCCAAGGAGGCCACCCCGGTCGAGCGGGTGCGCCTGGACACCCAGACGGTGACCGAGCAGCAGCAGGTCACCGAGCAGGTGCGCAAGGAGGAGGTCGAGGTCGACGGCGGCACGACCGGCGTGGCCGGCACCGGCACCACCGGGCGGGACGAGCGCGGGTTCGTGCAGAAGGCCAAGGACGCCCTCGACCGCGACAACGACGGCAAGATCGGCCGCTGACCACGGCCTCGTAGCACCACGGCCCGGGACCAACCGGGCGCACCAGACGGCGGTGGCCGGCCGGAGACCTCGACTCCCGGCCGGCCACCGTGGTGCGTGCCGGCCGGGCACCCGGACGGGCGGACCGGCCCGCCTGCGCAGGTGGGATGCTCGGCGGCGTGACCGACACCACGGCCGCGGCGCCGGCGACCCCTCCCGGGACCGGCGGGCTCCCGGCCGGCCCCGACGAGCTCGCCGCCGCCCTGCAGGCGACCGGGTACCTGCCCGACGAGGGGCTGGCCACCGCCGCCTACCTGGCGCTGGTCATGCGCCGCCCGCTCTTCCTCGAGGGCGAGGCCGGCGTCGGCAAGACCGCGCTCGCCCGGGCGCTGGCCGACGTCACCGGCCGCCCCCTCTACCGGCTGCAGTGCTACGAGGGCCTGGAGGCCAGCCAGGCGCTCTACGACTGGGACTTCGGCCGCCAGCTGCTGCACCTGCGGGCCGCCGAGGCCGCGCACGCCACCGCGGACACCGAGACGCTCGAGGCCTCCCTCTACGACCGCCGCTTCCTGCTCGCCCGGCCGCTGCTGCAGGCCCTCGAGGACTCCCCGAGCGTGCTGCTCGTCGACGAGGTCGACCGGGCCGACGACGAGTTCGAGGCCTTCCTGCTCGAGGTGCTGTCCGACTTCACGATCTCCATCCCCGAGCTCGGCACCGTGCACGCCGAGGTCCCGCCACTGGTGGTGCTGACCTCCAACCGCACCCGCGAGGTGCACGACGCGCTCAAGCGGCGCTGCCTCTACCACTGGCTGCAGCACCCCGACTTCGACCGCGAGGTCGCCATCCTGCGCACCCGGCTGCCCGAGGTCACCGAGCGGCTGGCCCGCGAGGTGGCCCGCGCGACGGCGACACTGCGCACCCTGGACCTGCTCAAGCCGCCGGGCGTGGCCGAGGCGATGGACTGGGCCAGCGCGCTGCACGCCCTCGGCGCGCGCGACCTCGACCCCGACCTCGCCGCGCGCACGCTCGGCGCGGTGCTGAAGTACCGCGAGGACACCGACCGGGTGCACGCGCTGGCGCGGGGAGCGCTGTTCGGTGGCGCCTGAGCCGGGCATGGGAAGCGATCCGCACGGCTCCCGGGCCGGATACGTGGGGATGGCTTCCCATGCCTCGGCGCCGCGGGACGTCGTCGGCGTCGTGCTGGGGTTCGCCCGCACGCTGCGGGTGGCCGGGGTGACCGCCTCCCCCGACCGGGTCGAGGCGATGCTCTCGGCCGTGGCGGCGCTCGACGTCCTCGACGCCACCGCCGTCTACTGGGCCGGCCGGCTGACGCTGTGCGCCGGCCCCGACGACCTCGACCGCTACGACGCCGCGTTCGCCGCGTACTTCGGCGGCGAGGCACCCCGCCGGTCGACGTCGGTGGCGCGCACCCCGCCCGCGCTGAGCGCCACCGCGCCGCTGGAGCAGGGCAGCGGGAGCGGCGAGGAGGGGGAGGACCCCGCCGACCTCGCCGTCGCCGCGTCCGGGGACGAGGTGCTGCGCCACCGCGACGTCGCCGATCTGACCCCGGCCGAGCGCGAGCACCTGCGGCGGCTGTTCGCCCTGGTGCGCCCGGCCACGCCGATGCGCCCGGCCCGCCGGCGCCGGCCGGCCCCGCACGGGTCGGTGCACCCGGCGCGCACGGTCCGCCGGGCGCTGCGCGACGGCGGCGAGGTGACCCGGCTGCTGCGCCGGCGGGCCCGGCCCCGGCCGCGGCGGGTGGTGCTGCTGGTCGACGTGTCGGGGTCGATGAGCCCCTACGCCGACGCCCTGCTGCGCTTCGCGCACGCCGCGGTGCGCTCCCGGCCGGCGTCGACCGAGGTGTTCACCATCGGCACCCGGCTGACCCGGGTCACCCGGGAGATGCGGCTGCGCGACCCCGACCGGGCCCTGGCCGCCAGCGGGGACGCCATCCCCGACTGGTCGGGCGGCACGCGGCTCGGGGAGGTGCTCAAGGCCTTCCTCGACCGGTGGGGCCAGCGGGGGACCGCGCGCGGTGCCGTCGTCGTCGTGTGCAGCGACGGCTGGGAGCGGGGCAGTCCCGACCTGCTCCGCGAGCAGATGGCGCGGCTGCGCCGGCTCGCGCACGCCGTCGTGTGGGTCAACCCGCACAAGGGGCGCAGCGGCTATGAACCGCTCACCGGCGGGATGCAGGCGGCGCTGCCGTCCGTTGACGCGTTCGTCTCCGGGCACAGCCTGGCGGCGTTCGAGGAACTGTCGGGAGTGATCTCACGTGCGTGATGTCCTTGATGACCTGGTCGGCTGGTGGCAGGCCGGGGAGACGGTCGGCATGGGGACGGTGGTCGCCACCTGGCGCTCCGCGCCGCGGCCCGCCGGTGCCTCGATGCTGGTCGGCCCCGACGGCACGGCGGTCGGCAGCGTGTCCGGCGGCTGCGTCGAGGGCGCGGTCTACGAGGAGGCCAAGGACGTCGTCGAGACCGGCGTGCCCACCCTCGAGCGCTACGGCGTCAGCGACGACGACGCCTTCGCCGTCGGCCTGACCTGCGGCGGGATCCTCGACGTCTTCGTCGAGCCGGTCTCGCGCGAGTCCTTCCCCGAGCTGGGCGAGATCGCCGAGTCGGTGGGCCGGCACGAGCCGGTCGCCGTCGTCACCGTCGTCCGCGGTCCCGAGGACCGGATCGGCCGGCGGCTGGTGCTCTGGCCCGACCGCACCTCCGGCAGCCTGGGCCTGCAGCGCCTCGACGACGCCGTCGCCGACGACGCCCGCGGCATGCTCGCCGCCGGCCGCACCGGCACGCTGACCTACGGCCACGACGGCGAGCGGCGCGGCGACGAGCTGACGCTGTTCGTGTCCTCGTTCGCACCGCCCGCGCGGATGGTCGTCTTCGGCGCCATCGACTTCGCCGCCGCCGTCGCGCGGGTGGGCGCGTTCCTCGGCTACCGGGTCACCGTGTGTGACGCCCGTCCGGTGTTCACCACCGCACGCCGCTTCCCCGACGCGCACGAGGTCGTCGTCGAGTGGCCGCACCGCTACCTGCAGGCCGAGGTCGACGCCGGGCGGATCGACGAGCGCACCGTGTTGTGCGTGCTCACCCACGACCCGAAGTTCGACGTGCCGCTGCTGGAGGTGGCCCTGCGCCTGCCGGTGGCCTACGTCGGGGCCATGGGGTCGCGGCGCACCCACGACGAGCGGCTGGCACGGCTGCGCGAGGCAGGCCTGACCGACGGCGAGCTGGCCGGGCTGTCCTCGCCGATCGGGCTGGACCTCGGCGCCCGCACGCCCGAGGAGACCGCGGTGTCGATCGCCGCGGAGATCATCGCCGGGCGCTGGGGCGGCACGGGCGAGCGGCTGACCGGCATCGAGGGCCCGATCCACCGCACCGCCGACCGATGAGCAGCCTTCATCGCGACAATGGCACCCCGTACCGGTACCACGTCGAGGTCGTGGGGTTGCTCGTCTCGCCGGTGCACCGCTACGACGGGCGGCCCGCCGGGGTGGTCCCGCCCCAGGACGGCGACCGGGTGACGCGCGTCGAGGTCCGCGCCGGGCACGGGATCGTCGGCGACCGCTACGCCGGCCGGCCCGCGCACCGCGACGCCTCGGTCACCGTGCTGGCCGCGGAGTCGGTGGAGGCGCTGGCCGAGGAGCTGGGCGCCGGCCCGCTGGACCCCCTGCTGGCCCGCCGCAACGTCGTCCTGCGCGGGGCCGAGGTGGAGGCGCTGCGCGGCGAGGTGTTCTCCCTCGACTGCGGGGAGGGCGTGGTCGTGCTGCGCGGCGGGCGGCCGGCCAACCCCTGCGCCTGGCTGGACACCGTGCTGGCGCCGGGCGCGCACCGCGGCATGCGTGGCCGCGGCGGGGTCCGTTGCGCGCCGCTGACCGACGGCGTGCTGCGGCTCGGGGCCGCCGTGCTCGCCGGCGCCGTGCCGCTCGACGCCGCCCGGGCGGGACTGCCCCGCCGGGTGCTCCCCCGCCCGCGACCCGCCTGACCCGGCTCCCCCCGTCCGGGGGTGCCCGGCGTCCTCCCGCGCCCGGACGATGACCCCGCCGAGGACGTGCCGTCGAGCCGCGGCGGCCGAGGACGGGAGGGTCGATGAGGACCAGGGCAGCCGTACTGCGCGACGTCGGGAAGCCGTTCGAGATCACCGAGCTCGAGCTCGACGAACCCCGGGCGGGGGAGGTGCTGATCCGCTGGTCGGCCGCGGGGCTGTGCCACTCCGACGAGCACCTGCGGCACGGCGACATCGTGCCCCGCTTCCCGGTGGTCGCCGGCCACGAGGGCGCGGGGGTCATCGAGCAGGTCGGCCCGGGCGTCACCCGGCTGCAGCCGGGCGACCACGTGATCTGCTCGTTCCTGCCGGTCTGCGGGCACTGCCGCTGGTGCTCGACCGGCAAGTCGAACATCTGCGACATGGGCGCGGCCATCCTCGACGGCCACATGGCCGACGGCACCTACCGCTTCCACGACGAGGACGGCAACGACTACGGCGGCATGTGCATGCTCGGCACCTTCTCCGAGCGCTCCGTCATCAGCGAGAACTCCGCGGTGAAGGTCGACCCCGACCTGCCGCTGGACAAGGTCGTGCTCATCGGCTGCGGCGTCCCCACCGGCTGGGGGTCGGCGGTGCACGCTGCGGCCACCGAGCCCGGCGACACGATCGTCATCTACGGCATCGGCGGGATCGGCATCAACAGCGTGCAGGGCGCGGCGCTGGCCGGCGCGCGCAACGTCATCGCCGTCGACCCGCTGCCCAACAAGCGCGAGGCGGCCGAGCAGCTCGGCGCCACGCACAGCTGCGAGACCGCCGAGGAGGCCCAGGCGCTGGCCCAGCAGCTCACCCACGGCGTCGGTGCGGACAAGGCGATCATCACCGTCGGCGTCGTCGACAAGGAGGTCGTCAGCAGCGCCGTGGACGTCATCCGCAAGGGCGGCACCGTCGTCATCACCGGCCTGGCCGACCCGACCAAGCCCAACATCGAGCTCAACAGCTCGATGCTCACCCTGTTCGAGAAGACCGTGAAGGGCTCGCTGTTCGGCTCGGGCGACCCGTTCCACGACATCCCGAAGATGGTGGAGCTCTACCAGGCCGGTGACCTCAAGCTCGACGAGATCATCACCCAGACCTACACGCTCGACCAGGTCAACCAGGGCTACGAGGACCTGGTCAACGGGAAGAACATCCGCGGCGTGATCGTCTACGACACCCCGCCGCTGGAGGGTGCCCAGGCCTGAGCGGTCCCCCGACGAGGTCTGCACACTGGTCCGCGCGGCCGGTGGGCAGACCTCGTCGGCCGTCCTGAGTCCTCCGAGGGGAGTCGCGTGGCCGCCACCGCCCCGCACCCGGTCATCGGGCTGCGCCGCGAGCGCGAGGTGCTCACCGTCGCGCTGCGCACCAACCGGCACGTCGTCCTGGAGGGGCCGCCGGGGACGGGCAAGTCCACGCTGCTGCGCTCGATCGCCGCCGACGTCGGCCAGGAGGTCGTCTTCGTCGAGGGCAACGCCGAGCTGACGCCGGCCCGGCTCATCGGCCAGTACGACCCCGCCGCCGTCCTCGCCGACGGCTACGTGCCGAGCAGCTTCACCGACGGGCCGCTGCTGACGGCGATGCGCGGGCACGGGCTGCTCTACCTCGAGGAGCTCAACCGGATCCCCGAGGAGACGCTCAACGTCCTCATCACGGTGCTCACCGAGGGCGAGATCACCGTGCCGCGGCTCGGCCACGTCAAAGCGGCCGCCGGCTTCCGGCTCATCGCCGCGATGAACCCCTTCGACGCCATCGGCACCGCGCGGGTCGGGCAGGCGATCGCCGACCGCATGTGCCGGGTCGTCCTCGGCTACCAGGACGCCGCCGCCGAGCGCGCCATCGTCGCCGCCGTGACCGGGGCCCCGCCGGCGCTCATCGGCCTCGCCGTCCGGCTGGTGCGGGCTTCCCGGGAGCACCGCGACGTCCGGATGGGCTCGTCGGTGCGCGGTGCCACCGACCTGGTGCTGCTGCTCGGCGGCCTCCTCGACGTGCGCGGCCAGTCGGGGCTGGGCGCCGAGGGCGCCCGCGAGACCGCCCGCGACGCCGCCTACGCGGCGCTGTCGGGCCGGATCCGCATCGCCGACGGCGTCGAGCGCACGGCCGAGGCGGTCATCGACGAGATCCTCGACGACGTCTGGCCCCCCGACGGGTCACCGCCGCCGGAGGACGAGGCCGCCGATCCTTGAAGGCCCCCGGACCAGGGCGGGGGTGAGGGCGCGCCGGAGTCCCCGGCGGGCGCCGACTCCGCGTCGTCGCTGCGCCGCGACCGGCGCTCGGGCACCACCCGCCGGCAGACCAGCCGGCGGGAGATGGCGGCGCGGCACGAGGCCTTCGAGGAGGTCAGCCCGGAGGTCGGCGCGCTCGACGAGGAGGCCTTCGCCACGCTGATGGCCGAGGACGCCGACGCCGCGGCCGCGCTGCTCACCGACCTCGCCGCCGCCACCGACCGCGACCTGCGCTCGGCGGCCCAGCGGCTGGCCGCGCGGGTGTTCGTGCAGGTCGGCCGGGTGGGCCGCACGCGGACCCGCGGCACGCGGCGGCTGGTGCCCGACCGGCGCGGCGACGGGGACCTGGACCTCGACCGCACCCTCGACCGCTGGGACGTCGGGACGCCGCTGGCCACGGGCGACCTGGTCACCCGCACGTGGGCCGGGCACCGGCGGGTCGTGTGCCTCGCCGTCGACACCTCCGGGTCGATGACCGGCCTGGGCGTGGCGATCGCCGCGGTGGCGGCGGCCGGCGTCGTCCTCACCGGGGACGAGAAGCTGCGGACGGGCCTGATCACCTTCGGCCGCGAGGTCGACGTCGTGCAGCGTCCGGGGCAGCGGCGCGCCGCCGAGGACGTCGTCACCCACCTGATCGGCCTGCGCGGGCACGGGATGACCGACCTCGCCGCCGCGCTGCGGGCCGCCCGGCTGCAGCTGGCCGCGGAGGTCGCCGACGAGCGCGCGGTCGTGCTGCTGTCGGACTGCCTGCACACCACCGGGGACCCGCCGGAGAGCGCCCTGACCGGGATCGACCGGCTCGACGTGCTGTGCCCGCTGCCCACCCCGGAGGCCGAGGCGGCCGCGCGGGCGCTGGCCGGGCGCGGCGGGGGCACCGCGCAGATGGTGCGCACCGTGCGCGACCTGGGGCCGGCGCTCACCCGCCTGCTGGGGTGAGGGGGCGGCTGCGCGGTGTTGACCATCGGATGCGCGCACGTCCTCGCGGCGTGTCGTCCCGTGTCGCGTGCACACGTCCGATGATCAACCGGCAGTGACCCGCTACGGCAGCAGGCCCAGCCTCCGCGCCCGGACGACGGCCTCGAGGCGCGTGTGCGCGTCGAGCTTGGTCATCGCCGAGCCGAGGTAGCTCTTCACCGTCTCCGGGCGCAGCGACAGGCGGGTGGCCGTCTCCCGGTTGCTGCACCCCAGCGCCACCTGCGTGAGGACGTCGACCTCGCGCGCCGACAGGTGCACCGGCGCCGGCGCGGCGTCGGGGGCCGCGCCCAGCGCCGCGAGCCGGGTGCACGCGTCGAGCAGCCGCTCCCGCAGCGCGGCGTCGCCGGTGGCCTGCGCGGCCAGCCGCAGGTCGGCGTGCACCGCGCGCACCTCCTCCCAGCGGGCCGGGTCCTCGGCCGGTGCGGGCCCGGCCGCGGCGGTGGCCATCAGCGCCAGCCGGCGGTCCACCTCGTCGCGGACGGCGAGCTCGGCGCCCATGCGGGCGGCGGCGCGGGCCAGCGCGTCGCGCACCCGGTCGCCGATCGACCCGCCCTCCCGGCTGGCCGCGTACAGCACCGCCCGCGCCCGCCCGCCGACGAGCACCGGGACGGCGGCGACCGTGCGCAGCCCCTCGGCGAGCACCGGGCCGTCGTACTCGTGGGTGATGTCCAGCGCCCGCTCGTAGTCCTCCACGCCCGCCGGCCGGCCCTCGCTGAGCACCCGCCCGCCCAGCCCGGCGCCGGTGCGGATCTCCAGTCCCCGCAGGTGGCGGGTGCGCGTCCCGACCAGCTCGTCGATGCGGGCGGTCGGGCCCTGCACCGGCCCGGCGGCGAAGACCACGCTCATCCCCGACCGGGCATGCACCTCGCGGACGGCGGCGCGCAGCGCGTCGCGGTCGTCGGGACGCGCCGCCGCGGGAAGGGACACCCAGGACCTCCTCACCGGCACCGACGGTCGTGACCCAGGTCACGCTAGCGCAGGTCGGCGGGCCGCCCGGCGAGAACGGGGGTGGTGGCCTCGCGGGCACCCGGCCGACCATCCCCGGGCAGACGACCGCACGAGCGAGGAGTGCACCCCATGCCCGGCACCGCCACCAGCGCCTACCGCGAGGCCCGCGACCAGCTGCTCGCGCTGCGCACCGACCCCGTCGCGGCGGCCGACCGGTTCCGCTGGCCACGGATCGAGGGCCCGTTCAACTGGGCGGTGGACTGGTTCGACGAGATCGCCCGCGGGGTCGACCGGCCCGGCCTGCGCATCACCGGCGAGGACGGCGCCACGGCGAGCTGGTCGTTCGCCGAGCTGGCCCGCCGCTCCGACCAGGTGGCCGGCTGGCTGCGCGAGCGTGGCGTCGGGCGCGGCGACCGCGTCGTCCTCATGCTCGGCAACCAGGTCGAGCTGTGGGAGTCGATGCTCGCCGTCATGAAGCTCGGCGCGGTGATCATGCCGACCACCACCGCGCTCGGCCCGGGCGACCTCGCCGACCGGATCGGCCGCGGCGGCGCGCGGCACGTCGTCGTCAACGCCGCCGACGCCGCCAAGTTCGACGGCGTCCCCGGTGACTACGGCCGGATCGCCGTGGGGGAGGCGCCGGCCGGCTGGGCGCCCTACGCCGACGCCGCCGGCGCCCCGGACCAGCCACCGGGCCACCCCGGCACCGAGCCCGGCGACCCGCTGCTCCTGTACTTCACCAGCGGCACCACGAGCCGGCCCAAGCTGGTCGAGCACACGCAGGTCAGCTACCCGGTCGGCCACCTGTCGACGATGTACTGGCTGGGCCTGCAGCCCGGCGACGTGCACCTGAACATCAGCTCGCCGGGCTGGGCCAAGCACGCCTGGAGCTGCTTCTTCGCCCCGTGGGCCGCCGAGGCCACCGTCGACCTGTTCGACTACCGCCGCTTCGACGCCGGCGCCATGCTCGGGCACGTCCGCGGCGCCGGCGTCACCACGTTCTGCGCCCCGCCGACGGTGTGGCGGATGCTCATCCAGGCCGACCTGTCCGGCGGCCCGGGCGAGCTGCGCGAGGTGGTCGCCGCCGGGGAGCCGCTCAACCCGGAGGTCATCGAGCAGGTCCGCCGGCACTGGGGGCTGACGCTGCGGGACGGCTACGGGCAGACCGAGACGACGGCGTCGGTGGGCAACAGCCCGGGCGCGGAGGTACGGCCCGGCTCGATGGGACGCCCGCTGCCCGGCGTCCCCGTGGTGCTGGTCGACCCGCTCACCGGGAAGCCCGCCGACGACGGCGAGATCTGCCTGGACCTCTCGCAGCGGCCGGTCGGGCTCATGACCGGCTACCTGGGCGACCCCGAGCGGGCGGCCGAGGCCATGGCCGGCGGGTACTACCACACCGGGGACGTCGCGACCCGGGACGCCGACGGCTACATCACCTACGTCGGGCGCACCGACGACGTCTTCAAGGCCAGCGACTACAAGATCAGCCCGTTCGAGCTGGAGAGCGTGCTCATCGAGCACCCGGCGGTGGTGGAGGCCGCCGTCGTGCCGGTGCCCGACCCGGTGCGGGCCGCGGTCCCGAAGGCCTACGTCACCCTGGCCCCGGGGTGGGAGCCCGGCCCGGAGACGGCGCTGGCGGTGCTGCGCCACGCGCGCGAGCGGCTGGCGCCCTACCTGCGGGTGCGCCGGGTGGAGTTCGCCGAGCTGCCCAAGACCATCTCGGGCAAGATCCGCCGGGTCGAGCTGCGGCACCGCGAGGAGGCGGCCGCGCCGGCCGGCACCGGAACCGACTGGGCCGACACGGACTTCCCCGAGCTGCGCGGCTGAGCCGAGAGCCCCGTACCCGCCGGCGGCGCCGGCGGGTACGGGGACGGTGTCAGCGGTCGGCGTCGGTGTAGACGACCACCCCGCGGATGTTCTTGCCGTCGCGCATGTCCTGGTAGCCCTGGTTGACGTCCTCGAGGGAGTACTGCGTGGTGGCCAGCTCGTCGAGCTTGAGCTGGCCCTCCTGGTAGAGCGAGAGCAGCTCGGGGATCGCCGCGCGCGGGGCCAGCCCGCCGAAGATGGCGCCCTGCAAGTCCTTCTGCAGCAGGGTCAGCTCGAACAGCGAGAGCGTCACGTCGGTGTTGGCGTAGTTGCCCATGCCGGTCACGACGGCGCGCCCGCCCTTGCCGGTGAGGCTGAGCGCGGTCTGGATGTCCTCGCCCTGGATGTCGCCGACGGTGATGATCGTCTTGTCGGCCATCCGGCCCCAGGTCAGCTCGTTGACCTTCTCGGTGGCCTCCTCGGCCGACTCGAAGACGTGCGTGGCGCCGAGGTCCATCGCCCACTCGCGCTTGCGGGCCACCGGCTCGATGACCATGACCCGCTTGGCGCCGGCCGCCGCGGCGCCCTGGACGGCGTTCATGCCGACCCCGCCGGCGCCCATGACGACGACGTTCTCGCCCGGCCGGACGTCGGCGACCTTGGTGGCCGAGCCCCAGCCGGTGGTGACCCCGCAGCCGACCAGCGCGGCGACCTCGAGCGGGATGTCCGGCTCGATCTTCACCACCGAGGCCTGGTGGACGGTGATGTAGGGCGAGAACGTGCCGAGCAGGCACATCGGGATGACGTCCTTGCCGCGGGCCTGGACCCGGTAGGAGCCGTCGGAGATCGACGTGCCGGCCAGCAGGTTCGCGCCCAGGTCGCAGAGGTTCTGCATCCCCTTGGAACACGGCGGGCACTGCCCGCAGGCGGGGATGAAGGCGGTGACGACGTGGTCGCCCTCCTGCAGCCCGGTGACGCCGGGGCCGACCTTGGTGACGACGCCGGCGCCCTCGTGCCCGCCGATGACCGGGTAGAACGCCACGGGCGTGCCGCCGGTGACCAGGTGCTCGTCGCTGTGGCACAGCCCCGAGGCGGCCAGCTGGACCTGGACCTCACCCGCCTTCGGGTCGCCGAGCTCGATCTCCTCGACCGACCACTCCTCGCCCACGCCCCACAGGATCGCGCCCTTGGTCTTCACCCGGTGTCCCTCTCGTCCGTGCCCGGTCACCGCCCGTCGCCGTCGACGGGCCGCCGGGACTACTGTGCGCCGGGCCACAGACTCCGTGTGACACCGGGTGCCGTCAAGCCGGGCGGCCGGTCCGGTTCCGCGTCCGCGGCAGGGTCAGCGGCCGGGGTCGACCGTCACCGAGGTGAACGGCATGTGGGGCTCCACGACCGGGAAGACGACGAACAGCAGCAGCGCGCAGACGGCGAGCGCGAGCAGCAGCGACAGCGCCGAGCGGCTCGCCGTCCCCCCGGGCAGGTGGCGCCAGATCCAGCGGTACACGGGCCCTCTCAGTCCTCGGTCAGGGCCGGCGGCCCGTCGGGTGCGTCGGCCCGGGGGACGCCGGGTCCGTCGAGGACGGCGTGCACGACCAGGCGCTGCTGGGCGGAGTAGCGCGGGTGGCAGGTGGTGAGCGTCAGGTAGGCGCCGGTGGGCGCGGCGTCGGCCGGGCCGCCGGGGGTCGGCGCGATGACCTCCACCTGCGCCGGCGGAACGACCTGCTGACCGGGGATGCCGCTGGGGTCGGCGAAGTCGCCGGTGGCCTCGTCGCCGAGCACGCGGTAGGTGAACCAGCCGTCGGCCACCTCGACCACGATCGGGTCGCCGGGGCGCAGCGCGTCGAGCTCGAGGAACGGCGAGCCGCGGCCCACCCGGTGACCGGCGATGGACACGTTGCCCTGCTGGCCGGGCATCGCCGTGCCGACGTAGTGCCCCGGTCCCTGGGACAGCTGGTCCTCGGTGGTGCCCTCGAGCACCACCCGCGACCAGTCCTCGCCCAGCCGCGGCACGTGCAGCACCGCGAAGGGCTCGCCCACCCCGGGATCGGTGGGGGAGGTCGGGACACCGACCACGGGGGCGTCGGAGCCCCACCCGGTGCGCAGCTCGTCGGCGAGGCGGTCCTGCTCGCGGGCGGCGAACAGGTCGGTGACCCACAGCTCGTAGACGACGAACAGCAGCAGCACGACGCCGGTGGTGACCAGCGTCTGGCCGAGGCCGCCGGCGAGGGTGCGCCAGTGGTCACGCCGCGGACGGCCGTACCGGCGCCACTCGGTGGGCGGCGGTGCGGTCGCGGAGGGTGAGGCCATGGCGACTCCACGATGCCAGCCGGAGGTGCACGTCCGGGTCCGGCAGAGTGGGCGGCGTGTCGCAGCAGCCGGTGGTCGTCGTCGGCGCCGGTCCCGTGGGTGCCACCGCCGCACTCCTGCTCGCCGCGCGCGGGCTGCCGGTCCTGCTGCTCGACCGGCAGCCGCGGCCGCCGGGGGTCCCGCGGGCGGTGCACCTCGACGACGAGGCGCTGCGCGCCCTCGCCGACGCCGGCGTCGCCGGGGACTTCCTCGCGGTCAGCCGGCCGCTGGCGGGGCTGCGGCTGGTCGACGCCGGCCACCGGGTGCTGGCCGAGTTCGGCCGGGTGCCCGGGACGGGCCGGCACGGCTGGCCGCAGGCGTCGATGTTCCACCAGCCCGACCTCGAGGCCGTGCTGCGCACCGCCGTCGCCCGTGCCCCGGGGATCACGCTGCGGGCACCGGCCGAGGTGGTGGGGCTGACCGAGCGGGCGGACCGGTCCGTCACGGTGGCGACGGTCGACCGGCGCACCGGCGAGCGGGCCGACGTGCCCGCCGCGGCGGTGCTCGGCTGCGACGGCGCGAACAGCACCGTGCGGCGACTGGTCGGCGGCCGGATGCGCGACCTCGGCCGGCCCGACCGCTGGCTGGTGGTCGACCTGCGCACGCCGTCGCCGCTGCCGGTGTGGCCGGGCGTGCACCAGGTGTGCGACCCCGCCCGCGCCGCGACGTTCATGCCGGTCACCGGCGACCGCTACCGCTTCGAGACCCGGCTGCTGCCCGGCGAGACCCCGGCGGACCTCGCCGGCGCGCTGCCCCGGCTGCTCGCGCCCTTCGGTGCCGCGGACGCCGAGGTGGTGCGCGCCGCGGACTACGTCTACCGGGCGCAGGTCGCCGACCGGTGGCGCAAGGGGCGGGTGGTGCTGGCCGGTGACGCCGCCCACCTGACCCCGCCGTTCGTCGGCCAGGGTCTCGGCCTCGGCCTGCGCGACGTGCACCAGGTCGCCTGGAAGGTGGCCGCGGTGGTGACCGGGGACGCCGGCGAGGACCTGCTCGACACCCACGGCGCCGAGCGCGCGCCGCACGCCCGGGCGCTGGTCCGGCTGGCGGCGCTGCTCGGGCTGCTGATGACCGGTGGGGGAGCGGCGGCGGTCCCGGCCCGCCGGGCGGTGCTGGCCGCCGTCGCCCGGGTGCCGGCGCTGGCCGCCTACGCCGCCGACAGCCGGACGCCGCCGCTGCGCCCCGGGCCGCTGGTCGACCGCCGCGGCCGGGCCGGTCGGCGGCTGGCGGGCTCGCTCGTCCCGCGCGCGCGGGTCCGCGCCGGCGGGCGGGAGTGCCGGCTCGACGACGTCCTCGGCACCGGGACGGCGGTGCTGGCGCTGGCCGACGCCGGCCGGATCACGGTCACCGCGGGCGGGCGGCGCACCGAGGTGGACGACGTCGACGGCGTGCTGACCGCGTGGCTGCAGGCGGGGCGGGCGCGCTTCGCCGTCGTCCGGCCCGACCGGGTCGTGCGCGCCGCGGGATGAGTGCATCCCCGGCGCCACCTGCGGGTACCGGGCGGCCCATGCAGATCGACAAGGCACAGATCCTCCAGCTGCTGCAGTCCCAGGGCGACGACGCCAAGGCGCAGCAGGCCGACCAGGAACTGCCCGGGCAGGTGGACACCGAGCAGCACGCCGGGCTGCTGCAGAACCTCGGGCTCGACCCCATGGACCTCGTCCGGATGCTCGGCGGCGGCGGCCTCGGCGGTCTCGGCGGCGGCGGGGGCGACCAGGGCGGTGGCGGCGGCCTCGGCGGGGCGATCGGCGGCATCCTCGGCCGCTGACCCCACGGGTCCTCGTGCACTTCCGCGGAGATGCACCGTGCACCTCCGCGGAAGTGC
>NZ_JBJGYX010000012.1:0-112256 GCF_054050195.1 Geodermatophilus sp. SYSU D00710 | reverse complement strand
CCCCCCGGCCCCCCCCCCCCGCCCCCCCCCCCCCCCCCCCCCCCCCCCCCCCCCCCCCCCCCCCCCCCCCCCCCCCCCCCCCCCCCCCCCCCCCCCCCCCCCCCCCCCCCCCCCCCCCCCCCCCCCCCCACCGCGGGGTGAGCCCGGGCGGGCCGCACGGTGGGGTCGGGCACCGCGCGGTGCGGCCCTGGTCGTCAGCCCCCCGACGGCCCCGGCATCCCCGAGCGGCCGGCGCCCGGCGCGGCCTCCGACCGCAGCAGCGGCAGCGTGCGCCAGGGCACCAGCTCCGACAGCACCACGACGCTGGTCGAGCGGACCACCGCCGAGGACCGGTTGAGGTCGACGAGCATCTGCTGCAGCGCCTCGTGCGAGCGGGCGGCCACCCGCACCAGGACGTCGCCGCTGCCGGTGGTCGCATGCGCCTCCAGGACGCCGGGGATCGCCTCGAGGTCGCGGCGCACCGCGTCGATGGCGCCCTGGGCGATCTCCAGGGTGACGAAGGCCTGCACGCCGAACCCGGCCGCCCGCACGTCGACGTCGGGGCCGTAGCCGGTGACCACCCCGGCCTCTTCCAGGCGCTGCAGCCGCGCGGAAACGGTGCCCCGGGCCACGCCCAGCAGCCGGGAGAGCTCCAGCGGCCCGGCCGAGCGGTGCTCACGGACGGCGGCGAGCAGCGCCACGTCGAGCGCGTCGAGCACGCGGCGGTCGGTCACGAGCGGTCCTCCTCCTGCTGGTCCCGGCGACCAGGTCGTGGCGCGGTCAGCTGGTCGTCCTGGTCAGTCGTACCAGCACCAGCGGTGCCGGTTGCCCAGGTGTCTCCGCAGGTGTGCAGTGCGGGGGACACCGACGACCCCCCGCGGGAGGAGACGGCGATGAGCCTCGAGCAGATCCTCAACGACGACGAGAAGCTGGCCGGCCTGCACGCCGACCAGCTGCAGCAGCTGGTCGGCCTCGTCGAGTACGACCCCTCGGCCGACCCGTTCCCGGTCAGCGGCTGGGACTCGCTGGTGTGGGTGGTCGGCAACGCGCTGCAGACCGCGCACTTCCTGCAGTCGGCGTTCGGCATGGAGCTGGTGGCCTACTCCGGCCCCGAGACCGGCAACCGCGACCACCACGCCTACGTGCTCCGCTCCGGCGCGGCGCGCTTCGTCGTCCAGGGCGCCTACGACCCCGACAGCCCGCTGGCCGACCACCACCGGCGGCACGGTGACGGCATCGTCGACATCGCCCTGGCCGTGCCCGACGTCGACCGCTGCGTCGCGCACGCCCGCGCCCAGGGCGCCACGGTGCTCGAGGAGCCGCACGACGTCTCCGACGAGCACGGCACCGTCCGGCTGGCCTCGATCGCGGCCTACGGCGACACCCGGCACAGCCTGGTCGACCGGTCGCGCTACTCCGGCGTCCACCTGCCCGGCTACGTGCCGCGCACCTCCACCTACCGCAAGCGGGACGGCGCGCCGAAGCGGTTGTTCCAGGCCGTCGACCACGTCGTCGGCAACGTCGAGCTCGGCGCGATGGACACCTGGGTCGACTTCTACAACCGGGTCATGGGCTTCAGCAACATGGCCGAGTTCATCGGCGACGACATCGCGACCGACTACTCCGCGCTCATGAGCAAGGTCGTCGCCAACGGCAACCACCGGGTGAAGTTCCCGCTCAACGAGCCGGCGATCGCGAAGAAGAAGTCGCAGATCGACGAGTACCTGGAGTTCTACCGCGGGCCCGGCGCACAGCACGTCGCGCTGGCCACCAACGACATCCTGGCCACCGTCGACGCGATGCGCGCCGAGGGCGTGGAGTTCCTGGCCACGCCGGACTCCTACTACGAGGACCCGGAGCTGCGCGCCCGGATCGGCGAGGTGCGGGTCCCGGTCGAGGAGCTGCAGGCCCGCGGCGTGCTGGTCGACCGCGACGAGGACGGCTACCTGCTGCAGATCTTCACCAAGCCGACCGGGGACCGCCCGACGGTGTTCTTCGAGCTCATCGAGCGGCACGGCTCGCTCGGCTTCGGCAAGGGCAACTTCAAGGCGCTGTTCGAGGCGATCGAGCGCGAGCAGGCCCGTCGCGGCAACTTCTAGGAGGACCCCCGCACCGCCGGGTGAGCAGTCGTCGCTGCTCGACACCCCGTGTCGGCGGGTGTCGCGGTCCGCGACTGCGCACTCGGGTCGCGAGGGCGAGCCGTTCACCGCACCACGGCCCGCGTCCCTGTTCCACCAGCGGGGACGCCGGCCGTCCCGCGTGCCGCCCCCGAGGTCTAGCCTGCTGGCACCTCGACCAGGGAGCCGGCGGGCGAGGGTGGCGACGATGAGGGCACCCGAGGACCTCCTCCGCGTACTCGCGGGGCTGAGCTGGGTGCTGCTCCTGTTCGGCCTGCTCTACCTCGTCGCCGCGGTGGCGCCCGACAGCGGCATGTACTGGGACACCGAGCGGCAGTCGCGGATCGCCTGGATCGGCATCGCCCTGCTGGTCGCGGCCGTGCCCGTGGGACTGGTCGCGCTCGTGCTCGACCGGCCGCACCACGGCCGCCCCCTCGCTCCCGGGGAGTCCCGCTCGGGGATCCGGCACCCGGTCGCGCTCGCCTCGACCCTGGCCTCCGCCGTCCTGACCGCCTCGGCCGTCACCGTGGTCCTGGTCGTCACCTCCTGACCTGCCGGCCCCGGCTGCACCCCACCGCGACCTCCGGCGCTGCCCGCCGCGTGCCGTCCGTTCGAGGACCGGAACCACGGGGTGGCCATTGTGGCGGCGGTCACTGCGTGCTACACATCCCTCGTCTTCATGACGAGCGTCACAGGGGCGCTATCCACGACGGCGGGGTCCGTCCCGGCCGGCAGACCGAAGGAGACCTCGTGCGCAGCAGGATCCGGGGACTGGTCGCGGCATCGACAGCGGTGGGCCTGGCGCTGACGCTGGCCGCCTGCGGGAGCGACGGCGAGGCGTCCGCCGGGGGCGGGGGCTCCGGCGGGACCCAGAACGCCGCGGGCGGGGAGGGCGGCAGCGGGGACGGCGTCGGCTGCGCCGAGGCCGAGGGTGCGGTCGTCGGCTACAGCGAGCCGCTGCCCGACCCCAACTTCCTGTTCATCGAGCAGATCATCGAGCAGGCGCTGGGCGAGTACGGCGCCGAGCTGCGGCCGGTCAACGCCAACCTCGACCCGGGCAAGCAGGTGGCCGACATCAACACGCTGGTGCAGAGCGGCGTCGACGTGCTCATCGCCAACCCGATCGACCCCAACGCCACGCTGCCGGCGTTCGACCGGGCCCGCGCCCAGGACATCCCGATCATCGCCCAGGAGACCACCGTCGGCGGGCCGTTCTTCACCAACGTCACCGCCGACGTCGAGTCCGCCGCCGCCCAGGGTGCGCAGCTGCTGGCCGAGACCGTCGGTGACGGCCAGGTCGCCGCACTCGCCGGACCCAACTTCGCCGAGGTCATCACGCGCGAGAACGAGGCGTTCGCGGCCGCCGCCGAGGAGGCCGGCCTCGACGTCGTCGACACGCAGGTCAACCAGCAGATCACCCCGCAGGCCGCGCAGGCGATCGCGCAGGCGTGGCGGGACCGCTACGGCGCCGACCTCGCCGGAGTGTGGACGTTCAACGACACCTCCGCGGTGGGCGTCGCGTCGGCGTACTCCGGCAGCGACCAGCGGCCGGCGATCGTCTCGATCAACGGCCAGCCGGAGGTCATCCCGCTCATCGAGAGCGGCGAGGTCCTGGCCACCTTCGACATCCAGCAGGACAAGATCGGCCAGGCGCTGGCCTACGCCGCGCTCGCGGCCATCTGCGGCTCCGAGGTCCCCGAGGAGATCGTCGTCCCGGTGGCGCGGATCGACCAGGTCAACGCCGGGGAGTACCGGCCGCTGGAGGAGCGGGTCGACGACCCCTTCGAGGTCTCCTTCGAGGAGCGCGACGGCCGCACGTACGTGGCCGGCTGAGCCCGTGACGGCGACGCCGCTGCTGCGCGCCCGCGGCATCAGCAAGCGCTACGGGGGCGTGCAGGCCCTCGCCGGCGTCGACCTCGAGCTGTACCCCGGCGAGGTGGTCGCCCTGGCCGGGGAGAACGGCTCGGGCAAGTCGACGCTGTCCAAGGTGCTCGCCGGCCTGGTCGTCCCCGACGCCGGCGAGGTGGAGGTCGACGGCCGGCCGCTGACCCCGGGCAGCACGGTGGCGTCGCTGGAGGCCGGCATCGCCCTCGTCAGCCAGGAGCTGACCGCGGTGCCGCACCTGTCGGTGGCCGAGAACGTGCTGCTGTCCCGGCAGCGCTCGCCGCTGTCGCGGTTCAGCCGCCGGCGCACCGTCGAGGCCGCCCGCGAGCACCTGGCCGCCGTCGGCCTGCACGTGGACCCGGCGCTGCCGATGGCCGCGCTGGCGCCGGGCGACCGGGAGATGGTCGAGGTGGCCAAGGCGCTGGCCACCCGGCCCCGGGTGCTCGTCCTCGACGAGGCCACCGCGCGGCTGCCCGACCCCGGCCGGCTGTTCGCCGTCGTGGAGCGGGCCGCCGCCCGCGGCACCGCCGTCGTGCTCATCACCCACCGCCTCGCCGAGATCTGCCGGATCGCCTCCCGGGCGGTGGTGCTGCGCGACGGCCGGCTCACCGGCCGGCTGGCCCGCGAGGAGCTCACCGACGAGCGCCTGACCGCGCTGATGGTCGGCCGCGACCTCGGCGACTTCTTCCACAAGCGCGACGTCGCGCCGGGGCCCACGGTGCTGGAGGTCGAGGACCTGGTCACCGACCGCTCGCCGGCCCGGCTGTCGCTGGCGGTGCGCGCCGGGGAGGTCGTCGGCGTCGCCGGCCTGGTGGGCTCGGGCCGCAGCGAGCTGCTCGAGTCGATCGCCGGCGCCCGCCGCCGGGTGGCGGGCACCGTCCGGGTGGCGGGCACGCCGCTGGCCGGCCGCGGACCGGCCGAGGCGATGGCCGCCGGTGTGGCGTTCGTGCCCGAGGACCGGTTCGCCCAGGCGCTGGTGCCCGGCGCCAGCCTGGTGACCAACCTGTCCATGCCGCACTGGCGGGTGCTCGGCCGCACCGACCGGCGGCGGGAGCGGGCCCGGGCCGACGACGCCGTCGCCCGCTACCGCATCCGCTGCTCCGGGGTGGGCGCGCCGGTGCGCAGCCTGTCCGGCGGCAACGCGCAGAAGGTGGTCATCGCCCGCTGCCTGCAGGACGACCCGCGCGTCGTCGTCCTGGACGAGCCCACCCGCGGCGTCGACGTCGGCGCCCGCTCCGACATCTACGCCCTGCTCGCCGGCGCCGCCGAGCGGGGTGCCGCCGTCCTGGTCGCCTCCTCCGACCTGCCCGAGCTGCTGGGCCTGTGCGACCGGGTGCTGGTGCTGCACGACGGCGCGTTCGCCGGCGAACTCGACCGCGCGCAGGCCACGGAGGAGTCGATCGCCCTTCTCGCCCTCGGTGGAGGTCCGACCCGATGATGTCCGCACCCGCCGCCCTGCGGGGCCGCCCGGCGGCGACCGGTGACGGCCCGGCCCGGCCGCCGTCCCGGTTCGGCCGGCTCAACAGCGCCACCAGCCAGTACGTCGGGGTGCTGGCGGTGCTGGCGCTCCTGGTGGTCGTGCTGGGTGTCACCCAGCCGCAGTTCCTCACCGTGCAGAACTTCGTCAACATCGCCGACCAGAACGCGGTGCTGCTGACCGTCGCCGTCGGCATGACCTTCGTGTTGCTCGTCGGCGGCATCGACCTGTCCGTCGGCGGGGTGCTGGCGCTGACCTCGGTGGTGCTGTGGCAGCTGCTGACCACCGGCATGTCACCCCCGCTGGCGATCACGCTCGCGGTCGCGGCGGCCTTCTTCCTGGGGTTCGCCGTCAACGGGATCCTGATCGGCTGGGTCGGGCTGTCCTTCCTCGTGGTCACCATCGGCACCGCCTACGTCTTCCGCGGCCTGGCGCAGGTGTGGACCGGCGGGCAGTCGCAGTCGATCTACCAGACGGAGTACCTGGTCTCGCTCGGCGCGGCCCGCTGGCTGGGCGTGCCGGCCGGGGTCGTCATCGCCGCGGTGGTGTTCGTGCTGGCCCTGCTGGTGCTCCGCTACACCGGCTACGGCCGGATGCTCTACGCCGTCGGGGGCAACGCCGAGGCCGCCCGGCTCGCCGGCATCAACGTCACCTTCGTGCGGGTGTCGGTGTTCGGCATCTCCGCCGGGCTGGCGGGCCTCGCCGCGATCATGGACACCGCCCGGCTGACCACCGCGTCACCGGTCGCCGGCTCCGGGTACGAGCTGCTCGCCGGCGCCGCGGTGCTGCTCGGCGGCACCTCGTTCATGGGCGGGCGCGGGTCGGTGTTCGGCACCCTGCTCGGCGTGCTGTTCCTCGGCGTGCTGCAGAACGGCCTGACCCTGGCCGGGATCAGCCCGTTCTGGGCCTCGGTCGCCAGCGGCACCGTGCTCATCGCCGCGGTCCTGGTCGACCGGCTCCGCAACGGGGTGATGCGGTCGTGACCGGCCGGGTCGAGGGCAAGGTGGCGCTGGTCACCGGCGCGGCGAAGGGGCAGGGGAGGTCGCACTGCGTGCGGCTGGCCGAGGAGGGCGCGCGGATCGTCGCCGTCGACCGCTGCGCCGACCTGCCGGGCATCCCCTACGCGCAGGGCACCGCCGAGGACCTCGCCACGACCGCCAAGCTGGTCGAGGCCGCCGGCGGGGAGGTGGTCACCGCCGTCGCCGACGTGCGCGACCGGGCCGCGCTCGCCGACGCGGTGGCCGCCGGGGTCGAGGCCTTCGGCGGGCTCGACGTCGCCGTCGCCAACGCCGGGGTCATCCAGCTCAAGCCGGCCCTCGACGTCGACGACGACGACTGGGACACCGTGGTCGGGATCAACCTGGCCGGCACCTGGCGCACCGTGCAGGCGGTGCTGCCCGCGCTGGTCGAGCGCGGCGGCGGCTCGGTGGTGGTCACCAGCTCCGCGGCCGGGCTCAAGGGGCCTCCGGCGATGGCGCACTACGCCGCGTCCAAGGCCGGCATCCTCGGCATGGTCCGCTCGCTGGCCACCGAGTTCGGTCCGCAGCGGGTGCGGGTCAACTGCATCGCGCCGACCACCGTCGACACCGACATGGTGCACTGGCAGGGCGCCTACGACGTCTTCCGCCCCGACCTCGAGCACCCGACGCGGGCCGACGTGGAGCCGGTGTTCGCCTCGCTCAACGTGCTGCCGGTGCCGTGGATCGAGCCGCAGGACACCAGCAACGCGGTGCTCTGGCTCGCCTCCGACGAGGCCCGCTACGTCACCGGCATCGTGCTGCCGGTCGACGCCGGGACGGCGCTGACGTGAGCACCCCGAGCCCTCCCGGCCGGGTCGCCGGCAAGGTCGCCCTGGTCACCGGCGCCGCCCGCGGCCAGGGCCGGGCGCACTGCCTGCGGCTGGCCGAGGAGGGCGCCGACGTCGTCGCCCTCGACCTGTGCGCCCCGGTGCCCGGCACGGACTACCCGCCCGCGACCGAGGCCGACCTCGAGGAGACCGCCGAGGCCGTCCGCGCCGCCGGGCGACGGGCGGCCGCCCGGGTCGCCGACGTCCGCGACGACGCGGCGCTGCGGAGCGCGGTGGACGGGGCCGTGGCCGAGCTCGGCCGGCTCGACGTGGTCGTGGCCAACGCGGGGGTGGTGGTCGCCGCCCCCGCCGAGCAGCTGTCCGCGCAGGCGTGGCGGACGGTGGTCGACACCAACCTCACCGGCGTCTGGAACACCGTGAGCGCCGCGCTGCCGCACCTGCTCGCCCGGCCGGTCGGCAGCCCGGCCGGCAGCCCGGCCGGCAGCTCGGCCAGCATCGTGGTGACCAGCTCGGCCAACGGCGGGATGAAGGCGCCGCCGCACCTGGCCGCCTACGCCGCGAGCAAGTTCGGCGTCGTCGGGCTGGTGCGGTCGCTGGCCCACGAGCTGGGCCCCCGGGGCGTGCGGGTCAACGCGGTGCACCCGACCGCGGTGAGCACGCCGATGATCCACAACGAGGCCACCTACCGGCTGTTCGCGCCCGAGGCCGAGCGGCCCGGGCCCGCGGAGGTGGCGCCGGTGTTCGCCCGGTTCCACTCGCTGCCGGTGCCCTGGATCGAGCCGGTCGACGTGAGCAACGCGGTGCTGTGGCTGGCCTCCGACGAGGCCCGCTACGTCACCGGCGTCTCGCTGCCGGTCGATGCGGGACTGTCCGCCCGCTGAGAGGAGCCGCATGACCCTGCGGGACGAGACCGCCGACCGCACGCTGCTGCGCGACACCGCGGCCCGCTTCGCCGCCCGGCAGCTCGCCCCGGCCGTGGCGCGGGCCGAGCGGGAGACCGGCGGCCACCTCGGCCGGGAGGAGTTCCGGTCGCTGGTCGCCGCGGCGGCCGACCTGGGGCTGACCACCCTGCTGCTGCCCGAGGAGCACGGCGGCGGGGGCGGCAGCCAGCTGGACAACGCCGTCGTCGCCGAGGAGCTCGGCGCGGTCGACGTCGGCTTCGCCGCGGCGCTCAACCTGACCGCGACCGTGCCCGGGCTGCTCGCGGCCGCGGGCACCCCCGAGCAGCAGCGGCGCTGGTTCGCCGCGCTCACGGCCCCCGGCGGGCACCTGCTGGCCGGGGCGCTCAACGAGCCCTCGGTGGCCGGCGCGGAGCTGTTCAGCCCGGTGCCCGACCCGGCGATCGGGGTGGCCACCCGGGCGCGGCGGGACGGCGGGGACTACGTCGTCTCCGGGGCCAAGGCGCAGTGGGTGACCAACGCCGGGGCCGCCGACACCTACCTGGTCTTCGCCCGCACCGACCCGGCGGTGCCCGCCGCGCAGGGGGTGAGCGTCTTCTGGGTGCCCGCGGACGCGCCCGGGCTCGTCGTGGGCCCGCGCACGTCGCTGCTGGGCATGCGCAGCGGCTGGCACGCCGAGCTGGTGCTCGACGACGTCCGGGTGCCCGCCGACGCGCGGATCGGCCCGGAGGGCGGCGCGCTGCCGCTGCTGGCCAGCTCCACCCCGGGCATGGTCGTGGGCCTGGCCGCCGCGCTGGTGGGCCTGGCCCGCGCCGCGCTGGAGCAGACGCTGGCCTTCGTCGAGGGACGGCGCAGCTGGGGACAGCCGCTGCGCAGCCACCAGGCGGTGGCGCTCAAGCTCGCCGAGATGGCCGCCGACCTGCACACCGCCCGGCTGGTGGTGCACGACGCCGCCCGTGCCGTCGACCGGCTGGCCGCCGGGGAGGAGGACCCGGCCGCGCTCGCCGCCCGCGTCCCGCTGGCCAAGGTGCGCGCCGTCGACGTGGCCATCGCCAACGCCCAGCGAGCGGTCGAGCTGCACGGCGGCGCCGGGGTGACCGCCGGCGGTGGCACCGGCGGCAGCGCTCCCGAGCGGCTGCTCCGCGACGCCTGGACCGGCTACTCCTGCGACTTCCCCCGCGACGTGCTGATGCTCGGGATCGCTGCCACCCTGTAGTCGGGTGGTGGCACCCTGAGCACAGCGCGGCAACAGCACGGCCCCGGCTCCGGCGCCGGGCGCGGGCGGGAGGAGGTGCGGTCGTGGTCCGGTCCCCGGAGGGTGCGGGCCCGGCGCGGGGGCGCTGGACCGGCGGCACGCCGTCCATGGCGGCCTCGCCGCTGCAGCGCGAGCGCGGCGGCCCGGGGCAGCCCCGCCTGCTGATCATGGACGTCTGCGGCGCCTTCATGCGGCCGCTGGGCGGCTGGCTCCCGGTCGGCCGGCTGGTCGGGCTCATGGCCGTCGTCGGCGTCGACGAGCAGGCCACCCGCTCGGCGGTGTCCCGCATGCGCCAGCGCGACCTGCTCGTCGCCGAGACCCGCGACGGGCAGCGCGGCTACCGGCTGTCGGACAAGGCGCTGGTCAGCTTGGACGAGTCCGACCGGCGGATCTTCTCCCGCGTGCACTCGGCCACCGTGGCCGAGGGCTGGGTGCTGGTCTCCTACTCCATCCCCGAGCAGGAGCGCGACAAGCGGCACCAGTTGCGCAGCCGGCTGGAGTGGCTGGGCTTCGGGATGCTCAACAGCGGGCTGTGGCTGGCGCCGCGCTGGATCCAGCCGGAGCTGGAGTCGGCGATCAAGACCCTCGGCTTCGAGGAGTACGTCACCGTCTTCGAGGCCCACCACCTCGGCTTCGAGGACCTGCCGGCCCTGGTCGGCCGGTGCTGGCAGCTCGAGGACCTCCGCGACCTCTACGTCGAGTTCCTCGGCACCGCCTCGACGACGGCGCAGCGGTGGCGCGACCGCCCAGGGGACGACCGGGACGCCTACGTCGACTACGTCTCGACCCTGCACCAGTGGCGCAAGTTCCCCTACCTCGACCCCGGCCTGCCGGCCGAGCTGCTGCCCGAGCGGTGGGAGGGGCAGCGCGCCGCCGACCTGTTCTTCGAGCTGCGCGACCGCCTCGAGGCGCCGGCCCGCCGGTTCGTGACCGACTTCGTCTCCGGCTGACCAGGCCCGGGGGGCTCCGGCTCTGGTAGGACTGGCGGCGTGCAGACGGCGGAACTGCGCAGCCGCTTCGCCTCCAGTGCCGTCGCCCGGCTGGCCACCGTGCGGCCCGACGGCGCGCCGCACGTGGTGCCCGTCGTGTTCGCGCTCGTCGACGGGACGGTCTACTCCGCGGTCGACGCCAAGCCCAAGCGGACCCGCCGGCTGCAGCGGCTGGCCAACGTCCGCGCCGACGCGCGCTGCGCGCTGCTCGTCGACCACTACGAGGACGACTGGTCCCGGCTGTGGTGGGTGCGCGCCGACGGGACCGCCGCCGTCGTGGAGGACCCCCCGGCGGCGCACCCGGGGATGGCGGCGCTGGCGGCGCGGCACGCGCAGTACCGGACCGAGCCGCCGGCCGGGCCGCTGCTGGTGGTCACCGTCGAGCGCTGGAGCGGTTGGTCGAGCACGTCCTGACCAGGAGGAGGAACAGGTGGAGATCGGCATCGGCATCCCGAACAGCGTCCGGGGCACCACGGGCCCCCAGCTGCTCGAGTGGGCGAGACGGGCGGAGGCCGCGGGCTTCTCCAGCCTGGCCTCGATCGGCGCGGTCTCCTACCCCAGCTACGAGGAGCTGACCGTCTTCGCCGCCGCCGGTGCGGTGACCGAGCGCATCCGGTTCATCACCAACGTCCTCATCTCCCCGGCCCGCAGCACGGCGGAGCTGGCCAAGCAGGCGGTCACCGTGCAGGAGCTCACCGGCGGGCGGCTGACCCTGGGCCTGGGCGCCGGCTGGCGCGACATCGACTACCGGCTCACCGGCCGGGACTTCGCGGCGCGCGGGCGGCTGTTCGACGAGCAACTGGCCGACCTGCACCGGGCGTGGACCGGCGAGCCGATCGTCGAGGGGACCCGGCCGGCGACGCCGGAGACCTCCCACCCCGGCGTGCCGCTGCTCATCGGCGGCAACACCGAGGCGGCGATCCGCCGCACGGTCGAGTACGGCATCGGCTGGACCGCCGGCGGCCTGCCGCCGGAGATGACCGCGCCGTTCCTCGACCGGGTCCGGACCGCCTGGCGCGAGGCCGGCAAGGACGGCTCGCCGCGGTTCGCGGCGCTCGTCTACTTCTCGCTGGGGGACACCGAGGAGGCGTCCCGGCGCTACCTCCTCGACTACTACGAGCCGATGGGCCGCGAGACGGCGGAGATGATCGCCGGCAGCGCGCTGCGGTCACCGGAGGCGGTCCGGGAGGCCATTGCCGGGTTCGCCGAGATCGGCATCGACGAGCTGCTCCTCGACCCCACCGTCCCCGACCCCGCCCAGGTGGACCTGCTCGCCGAGGTCGCGCTGTAGGCCGCGTCCCGGTCGGTCGCCGCCCGGGTCACGCCGGCCGCGCCGCGCCCTCGGCCTGCTCGACGCCGATGCCGAGCCGGCCGAGGGCCACCAGCGCGCCCGGGTCGGCCCCGGGCAGCCGGACGGCGCGCAGGCCGAGGACGTGCAGGGCATCGGCGACCGCATCCCAGCGCGGTGCGGGGTGCCCCGCGCGGTCGCTGCCGGCCCGCTCCGCGGTGACCCCGGCCGCGTCGGCGGCGGCGTAGCCGGCGAGCAGGTCGAGGACGCCGGTGCCGTCGGCGCGCTGGTAGAGCAGCACGCCGCGCCCGGCGGCGGCGACGTCGGCCAGCGCCGTCCCCAGCCGCTCACCGCAGTCGCACCGCCGCGAGCCCAGCGCGTCGCCCAGCAGGCACTCGACGTGCACCCGCACCAGCGGGGGGTCGGCACCGGCGGCCAGGTCGCCCAGCCGCAGCGCGAGCACCTCCACCGTGCCGGCCGCCGACACCAGCAGCTCGGCGGTGAACCCGCCGGTCGGCACCGGCAGCCGGGTGGTCGCGCCGACCCGGACCGCGCCCTGGTGCAGCCGCTGGTGCACCAGCAGGTCGTCCAGGCGCAGCAGCGTGAGCCCGTGCCCGCGGGCCAGCGCGGTCAGCTCGGCGTCCGGGTCGCCGTCCGGCTCGGACCGGCCGCCCACCTCGCAGACCACCGCCGCCGGGGGCAGGCCGGCCAGCTGCACTAGCTCGACGGCGGCCTCGGCGGGTCCCCCGCCGTCGAGGACCCCGCCGGAGCGGGCGATGAGGGGGAAGACGTGTCCCGGCGAGCGCAGGTCGGCCGCGACCGTGCCGGGCGCCGCCAGCACGCCGATGGTGCGCAGCCGGTCGGCCGGGGAGGCGCCGGAGGAGGTGCCTGCGGCGTCGACGCTCACCGCGTACACCGTGGCCTGGGGGCGGCTCTGGTCGGCCACCATCGGGGTCAGGCGCAGCTCGGCGCAGCGGCGCGCCGGGAGCGCGACCCCGACCAGCCCGGTGCCGAGGTCGGTGAGCAGGCCGAGGGCGGCCGGCCCGACCGCGCCCGCGGCCTGCACCAGGTGGCCGGTGACCCCGTGCGGCCGGCTGTCGACGACGAGCACCGGGGCGCCGCGGCGCAGCGCGGCCACCGCCCCGGCCACCAGCTCCACCGACGTCCCGGCCGGCCGGGGCGGGGGAGGGGCGTCGCGGCCGACCCGGGCGAGCAGCACCTCGAGGAAGGGCGAGTCCGGGTCCAGGCCGAGCTCGCGCGCGGTCGCGGTGCGCCACGGGTCCCCGGCGGGACGGTGGTCGCCGGTGGCCACGTCAGCCCCGCACGGTGGTGAAGCGCCCGGCGGCGAAGACCAGCGGGTCGCCGTCGGCCGCCCCGCCGTCGACCACCCGGCCGAGGACGAGGTCGTGGTCGCCGGCCGGGTGCACCGCGACCGTCGCGCAGTCCAGCCAGCCCAGCGCGTCGGCCAGCAGCGGGTGCCCGCCGGGGCTGGTGGTCCACGCGTCGCGGTCGCCGTAGCGGTCGGCGCCGCGCCGGGCGAACAGCCGGGCGAGGTCCTCGTGGCCACTGGCCAGGATGCTGACGGTGCACCCGCCGGCTCGCCGCAGGTCCGGCCAGGTGGTGCTGCTGTGCGCGGCGCAGAAGCAGACCAGCGGCGGCTCCAGGCTCACCGACGTGAACGAGTTGACCGCCATGCCGACCGGCCGGCCCCCGACCGAGGCCGAGACCACGACGACGCCGGTGGGGAAGCGGCCCAGGATGCGCCGGAACGCACCGGCGTCGACGCCGGTGCCCTCGCCGGTGCCCTCGCTCGTCGCCGTCCGCGGCATCGCGCCTCCCGGAGTGCCGTTCCGTCGCGTCGTCATGACGGTCGTCACACGACCGGCATGACCGAGCGTCCCGCCGGGACGGCCTCCTGTCAACGCGGAGGCGCTCCGTCGAGGGCTTGACCAGACCCCCGCGACTGCTACTTTCATGACGGTCGTCACAGAAACGGAGGGTCCGCGTGGAGGTCCTCGACGGCCGGTCCGTGGTGGACGGCCTGGCCACCCACCACCTGGAGGCCGGCCCGCCCGACGGTCCCACCGTGCTGCTGCTGCACGGCGGCGCGTGGGGCGAGTGCGCGCGGACCACCTGGACCCGGACCGCCGCCGACCTGGCCGACCGCGGGCTGCGCGTGCTGGCCCCCGACTGGCTGGGCTTCGGCGAGAGCGCCAAGGTGCGCGACTTCGAGGACCTCGCCGGGCGGATGCTCACCCACCTGGCGGCGTGGCTGCGGTCGGTCGGGGCCGGTGAGGTCGACGCCGTCGGGCTGTCGATGGGCGGGTCCCACCTGCTGCGCGCGCTGACGGCCGGACCGGCGCTGCCGGTGCGGCGGCTGGTCCTCGTCAGCGCCGGCGGGCCGCCGATCGACCGCTCCACCGGCGCCCGCCTCATGTCCTACGACGGCACGCCCGCCTCGATGCGCGAGCAGGTCCGGCTCGCCGTCGCCGACCCCCGCTGGGCCGACGACGAGACCTACGTGGCGGCGCGGCAGGCGGAGGCCACCCGGCCCGGGGCCTACGAGTGGTTCGCCTCCCTCGCCGTCCGCGCGCCCTGGGCCCCGCCGCCGCCCGGCGACACGGTGCCCTACGAGCGGATCGGCGTCCCGACGCTGGTGCTCGCCGGCGCCCGGGACCCGCTCAAGCCCGCGGGCTTCGCCGAGGCCGTGGCCGCGCGCATCCCCGGTGCCCGGCTGCACCTGTTCCCCGAGGCCGGGCACCTGCCCCCGCTCGAGGCCGCCGAGGAGTTCTCGGCCGTCCTCGGCGACTTCCTCGCACCCACCCCCACGAGCACGGTGGGCGCGCCCGCCCTGCAGGACAGGAGCCTCCCGCGATGACCGCAGCGCCGGCGCAGCCCGCCACCCCGACCCGGCACGCCTGGTACACCGCACCGGAGCGGGTGACCGTGCGCGGCACCGAGGTCGCCCACCGCCGCGCGGGCAGCGGCGAGCCGGTGCTGTTCCTGCACGGGCACTGGCTGACCGGCGTGTGGTCGCCGTTCCACCGCGCCCTCGCCGACCGCTGCGACCTGGTCGCGCCCGAGCTGCCCGGTTTCGGCGACTCGCCCGGCGCGCCGCACCTGACCACCCGCCCGGACATGGTGCTGGTGCTGCGCGACCTCCTCGACGCGCTCGGCCTGGACTCGGTGCACGTCGCCGGCTACGGCCTGGGCGCCTGGATCGGCGCGGACCTGGCGATCTGGGCACCGGGCCGGGTCCGCAGCCTCGCCGTCGTCGCCCCGTTCGGCCTGCGGGTGCCCGGGGCCCCGGTCGCCGACGTCTTCGCCATGGACCCCGCCCGCTACACCGACGAGTACTTCAACGGCTCCGACGAGGGCTTCGCCGACCTGGTGCCCGGGGTGGGCACGCCGGCCCAGGGCGGTCCCGAGGGCTACGCGCACCGCTACGGCGAGCTCGGTGCGGCCGCGGCGATGATCTGGACCCGCCGCTACGACCTCAAGCTCGAGGAACGGCTGCCGCTGCTCGGGCTGCCCGCGCTGGTGGTCGGCGGCGGCGCCGACCACGTCGTGCCGCCCCCGCACCTGCGGGCCTGGGCCGGCCTGCTCGACGCCCGCCTGACCGAGCTCGACGGCGCCGGTCACGCCCTGCTGCTCCAGCAGCCCGACGCCGTCGCCACCGCCCTCGCCGACCACGTCACCGGCACCGTCAGCAGCACCGCCACCGCCCGGGAGGACGCACGATGACCGACGCCAGCCCCACCGCCGTCCCGGGTCCGGCCGCGGAGCCGGCCGCGCAGAACCGGCTCGAGTTCTACAACTTCCACCTGATGCCCTACCCCTACATCCCGCCGGGGGAGGACCTCGAGTCGACCTGGGTGACGCTGCCCAACACCTACTTCGACCCGCAGGTGGCCCACAAGCTCTACAACGAGTACCTCGAGCAGCTCGTGCTCTCGGAGAAGCTCGGCTACGACGGGGTCATCGTCAACGAGCACCACCAGAACGCCTTCGGCACCATCTGCGCCCCCGACGTCTGGGCCGGCTGGCTGGCCGCGCGGACCTCCGCCATCCGCATCGGCATCATCGGCAACGCGCTCCCGCTGCACCGCAACCCGCTGCGGGTGGCGGAGGAGATCGCGATGCTCGACATCGTCTCCGGCGGGCGCATCATCTCCGGGCACGTCCGCGGGATGGGCGCCGAGTACCACTCCTCCGGCCAGGACCCGACCACCTCCAAGGGCATGTTCTGGGAGGCGCACGACCTGATCCTCAAGGCCTGGACCGAACCCGGGCCGTTCACCTGGCAGGGCGTGCACTACGACATCGAGCACGCCAACATCTGGCCCCGGCCGCTGCAGCAGCCGCACCCGCCGGTGTGGATGCCGGGCACCGGGTCGACCGACACCATCGACGAGGTCGCCAAGCGGCGGTTCTCCTACATGCAGACCACGACGTCGAACTGGATCACGAAGAAGTCCTTCGCGACCTTCCGGCAGATCTGCGAGGAGAAGTACGGCTACACGCCCTCGCCGCAGCAGTTGGGCCGGGTCGTGCCCACCTACGTGGCCGAGACCGACGAGCAGGCGCGGCGGGAGTTCATGCCGCACGCCATGTGGTTCTTCCGCACCGGCCTGAAGGTGCCCATGCACCACCTCATGCCCCCGGGCTACAACACGGCCGACTCGGTGCTGCGGACCATCCGCGGCCGCCAGGCTGCCGGCGTGAAGAACTTCTGGGAGCTCAGCTACGACGAGCTCATCGACCAGGGCTACATCATCGTCGGCTCGCCGCAGACGGTCGTGGAGAAGTACGCCCAGCAGGCCGAGGAGTACGGCCTGGGCATGGCGGTCAGCGCCGGCGGCCACCTCGGCTCCATGCCGCACTGGATGGTGCAGAAGAACATGTACCTGATGGCCGAGCAGGTCATGCCGGCCTTCCGCGCCGCCGACGGCAAGCCCACCTACGCCCGCCAGGGCGGTCCCCGCACGCTCAGCGAGATCGCCGCCACCACCGCCGCGCCCAAGACCCAGCCGGTCATCCGCCTGGCCAACGGCACCGACGTGCCCACCGCGCTGGCCCACCTGCCCGAGATCGCCGACACCGCCGACACCCGCCCGCCGGGAGCGGGGGCCGGCGGGAACGGGCACGCGCCGACGGCGGCGGTCACCCCGGCGCCCGGCGCGCCGGTGCCCGCGGGGAGCTGAGCGGCCGTGGCCGCCCCGACGGCGCCGGTGGCCGCTGCCGCCGGCACCACCTCCGACCCCGACGCCGGACGGCGGGTGGACAAGCGGTCGACGCCGGTGCTGGGCAGCCCCTCGCGGCTCAAGCTCGGCGTCTTCTCGGCCAACATGGCCGGCGGGGCCAACCTGACCCGCTCCCCGGCGGCGCTGCGGATGACCTGGCCGGAGAGCCGCGAGGTGGCCCGGCTGGCCGACGCCGCCGGTCTCGAGGCGATGATCCCGGTGGCCCGCTGGCGGGGCATGGGCCGGCCGGAGGAGCGGGCCGGGCACCGCTCGTTCGACACCTTCACCTGGGCCGCCGCGGTGGCCGCGGTGACCGAGCGGATCCAGGTGTTCGCCACCTTCCACGTGCCGGTGCTGCACCCGGTCGCGGCGGCCAAGCAGATCGCCACCGTCGACCACGTCTCCGGCGGGCGGTTCGCGCTCAACGTCGTGGCCGGGTGGAACGAGGACGAGTTCCGCATGTTCGGCATCGAGCAGCGCCCGCACGACGACCGGTACGCCGTCGCCGGGGAGTGGGTCGAGTTCCTCGAGCGCATCTGGGCCGCCGACGAGGAGTTCGACTTCCACGGCCGCCACCTGTCCGGCACCCACGTGCTCAGCGAGCCCAAGCCGCTGCAGACCCCCGGCCCGGTGGTCATGAACGCCGGGTTCAGCCCGTCCGGGCAGGCCTTCGCCGCCCGCCACGCCGACGTGACGTTCGCGCTGGTGCCCTCGGTGGCCGCCGCCGGCGGCGCGGTGGCGCAGCTCAAGCAGCGGGCCGCCGAGCACGGCCGCGACCTGCGGGTGTTCACCGCCGCGCACGTCGTCTGCGCCGACACCGACGCCGAGGCGCGGCGCCGCTTCGACGAGATGGTCGAGGTCCACGGCGACCGGGACGCCGCCCGCAACGCGCTGCGGCTGCTGGCCCCCAACTCCGCCAGCGCCGACTTCGACCAGGGCATGGCCGCCTCGGCGATCGCCGGCTTCTTCGCCCTGCCCCTGGTCGGGTCGCCGGAGACGGTGGCGCAGGGGATGGCCGAGCTCTCCGGCGCCGGGCTCGACGGGCTCGCGCTGTCCTGGCTGGACTACACGGAGGGCCTGCACCAGTACCGCGACCAGCTGTTGCCGCTGCTGGTCCGCGACGGGATCCGGGCGGGCTGAGCGGTGCGCGTCCTCGTCCCGGCCGACTGCCCGCCCGAGGCCCTCGGGGAGCTGCCGCCCGGCGTGCGCTGCGACCCGTGGCCGCTGGACGCGGTGCCGGACGTGCCGCTGTCCGAGGTCGGGGCGCTGGTGCTCGACCCCCGGTACCGCGGCGCGCTGGCCGACCTGCTGCCGGGGCTGACCGGGCTCCGGCTGGTGCAGACGATGAACGCCGGCGTCGACTGGGTGCCGCCGCTGCCCGAGGGCGTCGTCCTGTGCCGGGCCGGCGGCGTGCACGAGGGCCCGGTGGCCGAGTGGGTGCTGGCCGTGGTGCTCGCCATGGAGAAGCGGCTGCCGCACTTCCTCACCGAGCAGCGGGCGGGCCGCTGGGACGCCTCGGCGAACCTCGCCTTCGCCGCCGACGGGCCGGCCGCCGGTGACCTCGCGGCGTCGACCGCGGTGGTGGTCGGCGCCGGCGCGATCGGGACGGCGGTGGCGCAGCGGCTGCGGGCCCTGGGCACGACCGTGCACGGGGTCACCCGGTCCGGCCGCGACGGCACCGCGACCCCCGACCGGCTGCCCGCGCTGCTGCCGGCCGCCGACGTCGTCGTGCTGCTCGCCCCGGCGACCCCCGAGAACGTGGGCATGGTCGACGCCGCCTTCCTCGCGGCCATGCGGCCCGGCGCGCTCCTGGTCAACGCCGCCCGCGGGGCGCTGGTCGACACCGGCGCCCTCGTCGACGCGCTGCGGGCCGGGCGGGTGCGCGCCGCCCTCGACGTCACCGACCCCGAGCCGCTGCCCCCGGACCACCCGCTGTGGACCTGCCCCGGCCTGCTGCTCACCCCGCACGTCGCCGGCTCCTCGCCGCACTGGCGGCAGCGCGCGTGGCGGCTGGCGGGCGAGCAGCTGCGCCGGCTCGCCGCGGGCCGGCCGCTCGAGCACGTCGTCGTCCGCCACCCCGTCCCCAGCCCAGCCTGAGCGAGAGGACCCGCCATGACCGCAGCCGACGGCCCGCCGCCCGGTGGCATGCCGGTGATGCCCCCGGTGCCCGACATCCCGGCCGACGGGCCGGTCCGGATCGGGGTGTTCGTGCCCAGCGGCATCCCCGACGTCGACCCGCGGGTGCTGCGCGACTGGGCGCGGCTGATCGACGCGGGGCCGTGGTCGTCGCTGGCGGTGACCGACCGGGTCGCCTACGCCAACCTCGACCCGCTGATGACGCTGGCCATGCTCGCCCCGCTGACCGAGCGGGTGACGCTGTCGACGTCGATCCTGCTGGCCGGCCTGCGCAACCCGCACACGCTGGCCAAGCAGGTGGCCACCCTGGTCCGCATGGCGCCCGGCCGGGTCTCCCTCGGTGTCGGCGTGGGCGCCCGGCCCTGGGACTACGAGGCCACCGGCCAGGTGTGGGAGGAGCGCGGCCGCATGCTCGACCGCGCGATGGAGGTGCTGCTGTCGCTGCGCGAGACGCCGGGCGAGCAGTACCTCGGCCCCCGGCTCGGGGACGTGGAGGTGCTGGTGGGCGGCGCCAGCGGGCCCGCCCTGCGCCGGATGCTCGCCTACGGCAACGGCTACGTCGCCGGCGGTATCAAGCCCGAGTTCTTCGCCTTCGAGGCGGCCGCCGCGCTCGGCGCCTGGGCCGGCGCCGGCCGACCCGGACGCCCCCGCATCGTGGCCGGCTCCTGGGTGGCCCGCTCTCCCGACCCCGACGACGGGGCCAGCCGCTGGCTGGCGTCGTTCTTCCGCACCGGCGCGCCGCCGATGATGGTCAACGCGGGCGTGTGGCGCGGCGCCGACGGCGTGCGCGCGCAGATCGAGACCTACGCCGCGCAGGGCGCCGACGAGGTGATCCTCTTCCCCTGCGTCGCCGACCTCGCCGAGCTCGAGTGGCTCACCGAGGTGGTGGCCGGGCTGCCCGAGATCAAGGTGGGCACGCCGACGCCGCGCCCGCCCACCGCCCCGCCGCCCGACGTCGTCCCCGGTACCGCCGACGTGGTCGTCGGCGGCGGCCGCCCGGACTGAGGAGGCCCCGTGCTCCCCGACGGCACGCCGGTGGTCAACGCGGTCGCGCACGCCTACAACCTGTCCCCGGAGAACGCCCGCGGGCCGATGGGGGAGGCGGTGCGCCGCGGCTTCTACGGCATCCACGCGCACTTCAACCCGCCGGAGTGGGTGGTGCCCGAGGAGACCTTCTGCACCGACCAGAGCGCGGAGCTGCTGGCCGGCACCCACTTCGCCGAGAGCGACGTCGACCTGCTCGTCTACCACGTGCTGCGGCTGGACAGCCTGTTCGCCGACGGGCTGTGCTCGCTGGACAAGGCGGTGGAGCTGCAGCGGCGCTGGCCCGACCGCAGCGTCGTCTACCTCGGCCTGGACCCGACGCTGGGCCTGCAGCGCTCGCTCGACGACCTCGACGAGCAGGCCGCGCTGCTGCCCGGGGCGGTGGGCGTGAAGCTCTACCCGGACCAGCTGGCGCCCTACCGGACCTTCCGCATGGACGACCCCGAGCTCATGTTCCCGCTCTACGAGCGGGTGCTGGCGATGGGCCTGAAGGTGGTCGCGGTGCACAAGGCGCTGCCCAACGGCCCGGTGCCGCTGGGGCCCTACCGCATCGACGACGTCGAGGGCGCGGCCATGCACTTCCCCGCGCTGCAGTTCGAGATCGTGCACGCGGGCATGGCCTTCGTGGCCGAGACCGCGCTGGCGCTGGCCCGCTTCCCCAACGTCCACGCCAACCTCGAGATCACCACGATGCTGCTCACCAAGGCGCCGCGGCTGTTCTCCGAGGCGATGGCCGAGTTCCTGTTCTGGGGCGGCCCGGGCAAGCTGCTGTACTCCGACGGCGCACTGTTCGCGCACCCGCGGCTGGCTCTGGAGGCGTTCGCCGCCTGGCAGCTGCCCGAGGACCTGCAGGACCGCTACGGCCTGCCCCCGCTGTCCGCGGAGGACCGCGCCGGCATCCTCGGCGGCAACCTGGCGCGGATGCTCGGCATCGACCTGCCCGCGCGGCTGGCCGCGGTCGCCGACGACGAGTTCGCCCGCGGCCGCCGGGAGCGCGGCGGCCCGGCCGAGCCGTTCAGCACCTGGTCGCGGCTGGCCGGCACGGCCGTGCCCGCGCCGCTCGCGGAGCGTGCCGCGTGAGCGGGCCGGTGGAGCTGCTCACCGTGCCGGGGGAGGGCCGCCCGGGCCGGGCCGACGACGCCGCGGTGGCCGCCGCCCTCGAGCAGGTCGTCGACCCCTGCTCGGTGGCCCAGGGCACGCCGCTGTCCCTGCCGGCGATGGGGCTGGTGCGCGGCTGGCAGCTCGCCGACGACGGCCGGCTCGTGCTCGACGTGGCGGTGACCGCCCCCGGCTGCGGCTACCTCGGTGTGTTCGCCGACGCCGCCGCCCGCGCGCTGGCCGCCCTGCCCGGCGTCACCTCGGTGACCGTCCGGCTCGACGCCGCGCTGGTGTGGACCGAGGACCTGCTGCGCCCCGACGCCACCGCCGTGCTGTCCGCCGGGCGCGAGCGGGTGCGCGAGCGGCTGGCCGCCGGGAGAGGGGCGGTGCGCCCGTGATCGGCGACATCGTGGTGCTGGACGCCGCCGTCCACCTGCACGACATGAGCGAGGACAACCTCACCGACGACGCCGTCCGCGCCGCCGGCGGGCATGACCCGCGCCGGCTGCCGCTGGCCATGGGGGAGGCGCTGCGCCCGCTGCACGGCGCCGACGTCGACTTCGCCACCCGCACCGGCGTGGTCGAGCAGGGCCGGATGCTGTTCGAGCAGTCGCCCACCGACCTCGCCGTGGCCCAGGTGGTGCCGATCTTCGACGGCTACAAGGACTGGTGGGCGCCGGTCGAGCTGCAGGCGGAGTTCGTGCGCGCCTTCCCCGACCGGGCGTTCCTGTGCGGCGGGGTGGACCCGCGCTTCGCCGGGCTCGACGCGGCGCTGGAGCACCTGGAGTGGCAGGTGCGCGACCTCGGCGCGGTGTCGCTGAAGTTCTACAACGGGCACGTCGAGCGGTCCTGGCGCTGTGACGACCGGGAGCTGGCCTACCCGCTCTACGAGCGCGCCGCCGAGCTGGGCATCCGCGTGCTGCAGTTCCACAAGGGCTTCCCGTTCGGGCTGGAGAACATCGAGGACGTCCGCCCCAACGACCTGCAGCGGCCGGCCCGCGACTTCCCCGAGCTCGACTTCGTCATCCACCACCTCGGCGTGCCGTACTTCGAGGAGACGGTGTCGATCGCCGCACGTTTCCCCAACGTGCACCTGTGCCTGGGCGCCAACCTGGCGTTCACCCCGATCGCCCCGCGGCAGGTGCAGGAGCAGCTGGGCCGGCTGCTCGCGCAGGTGGGCGCCGACAAGCTCAGCTACGCGTCGGAGGGCTTCCTGGCCGGACCGCCGCAGCCCTACCTCGACGCGATCATGGCACTGGAGATCCCCGAGGACCTGCGCACCGGCTACGGCTGGCCGCAGATCACCCACGAGGACAAGCGCGGCCTGCTCGGCGCCAACACGGCCCGGCTGCTGGGCATCGACCTGACCGCCGCCGCGGCCCGCGCGACGGGCTGACCGGAGGGTGTGCGCACACGCCGGGTCCAGGGGGTGGAGACCCGGCGTGCGCGCACACGCTCAGGGGAGCGCTAGCCGACCGGTGCGGCCGAGGAGCGCCAGGTGGGCATGCCCTCGAAGAACGCGTCCCAGGCCGCCTCGTCGTAGGCCATGTGCTGCGCCTCGACGAGCCGGCCGTCGCGGACCCTGAACACCACGGCCTCGGGGACGTCGAGGGTGCGGCCGTCGGGACGGCGGGCGGTCACGTGCGCCAGCGCCACGACGTGGTCGTCGCTGCCCAGGTAGTCCACCGGCGCGGCGTCATAGGTGCCCTCGGTGAACGCCATGATGTCGCCGAAGTTCCGCAGCACGCCGTCCATCCCGGTGGTCGTGCCGCCGGCCGGGCTCGAGCCGGTCACCGTCCACACCATGCCCTCGTAGTCGAAGAGCTGGTGCACGGTCGCCATGTCCCCGGTCTTGAACGCGCGGTGCGCGCGGCGCACGAGGTCGGCGTTGGGGTGCTCGTTCGGGGTCGGCTCGACCGGCATGGTCGCCTCCGGGTCCGGGCTGGCTCTCGCCAGGTTGGTGTGTTTGTGTGACGATCGCAACAGAAAGGCCATGAGTCAACCTGGACCGGAGGACCGCATGCCCACCCCGCTGCAGCGCACCCTGTACACCGCCCACGCCGAGGTCAGCGGCGGCCGGGAGGAGGGCAAGGGCCGCACCCACGACGGCGAGCTCGAGGTCGACCTGCGGGTGCCGGAGTCGCTGGGCGGTCCGGGCGGTGGCACCAACCCCGAGCAGCTGTTCGCGGTCGGCTACGCGGCCTGCTTCCAGAGCGCGCTGGGCGTGGCCGCCCGGCGGGAGCGGGTCGACGTCAGCGGCAGCACGGTGCGCTCGCAGGTGCACCTCGGCCCGGTCGAGGGCGGCGCCTTCGGTCTCGCGGTGGTCCTGGAGGTCCAGATCCCGGGAGCCGACCCCGACGCCGCCCGCCGCGTGGTGGAGGCCGCGCACGCGGTCTGCCCCTACAGCAACGCCACCCGCGGCAACGTCGACGTCGACGTGCGGGTCGTGGGATGACCGCCACCGCGCCGGCCGAGGCCCTGGCCGCGGGCCGGGAGATCATGCGGCGCAACATCCAGGAGCTCTTCGCGCCGGGCGACGCCGCGCTGATCCCCGAGCTGTACGCCACCGACGTCGTCGACCACAACCCGGTACCCGGCCAGCGTCCCGGCCACGACGGCCTGCGCGACGTGCTCGAGGTGTTCCACCGCGCCTTCCCCGACCAGGAGATGGAGCTGCTGTTCACCCTGGCCGACGGCGACCTGGCGATGGACCACTGGGTCTTCCGGGGCACGCACACGGGCGACCTCGACGGCGTGCCGGCGACCGGGCGGCGGGTCGAGTTCCGCGGCTTCGACCTCGCCCGCATCCGTGACGGGCGGATCGCCGAGATCTGGCACGTCGAGGACATGGCGGCCATGTGGGCCGACCTCGGCCTGCCCGGGGGGCCGCGCTGACCGCCGGGACCGCCGTGTCCGTCCGGGTCCGGCGGCGCTACGTCGACCTGCCGCACGGCCAGGTCCACCTCGCCGAGGCGGGGCCGGACGGCGGCCGCCCGGTGGTGCTGCTGCACCAGACCCCGCGGTCGGTCGACGAGTACCGCGACGTGCTGCCGCTGCTCGCCGCCGCGGGGCTGCGCGCGGTCGCCGTCGACACCCCCGGCTTCGGGGCCAGCGACCCGCTGCCCGCGCCGTCGGTCGAGACCCTCGCCGCGGCGGTCGGCGACGCGGTCGCGGGGCTCGGCCCGGCGGTGCTCGCCGGCCACCACACCGGCGGCGTGCTCGCCGTCGAGCTGGCCGCCACCCGGCCGCGGCAGGTGGCCGGCCTGGTGCTGTCGAGCACCCCGCTGGTCGACGCCGCCTTCCGCGGCCGGCCCCCGCACGGCGTCGACGACGTCGAGCCCGCCGACGACGGCGCGCACCTGCTGGCGCTGTGGCGGGGCCGGGCGCCGTTCTACCCGCCGGGCCGCCGTGACCTGCTCGAGCGCTTCGTCCGCGACGCGCTCACCGCCGGGGAGCTGGCGCACGAGGGGCACGCGCTGGTGCGCCGCTACGCCATGGAGGACCGGCTGCCCGCCCTCACCGCGGCGGTGCTCCTGGTGGCCGCGCCCGAGGACCCGTTCGGCGCGCCGAACACCGCCCGGATGGCCGAGGCGCTGCCCGCGGCCGGGCGGCCCCGGCCCGTGGTGGTCGAGGTCCCCGGCGGCACCGTGCCGCTGCCCGACCAGTGCCCGGAGGAGTACGCGGCCGCCGTCGTGCGGTTCGCGGCGGGGCTCCCGTGAGGGCGCTGCGGGTCTCCGCGGTGGGCGGGACGCCGCAGCTCGAGGGGGTGCCCGCGCCCGTCCCCGGCCCGGGGGAGACCCTGCTGCGGATGGCCGGCGCCTGCCTTGCGCACGTCGACCGCAGCATCGCCGCCGGGAGCCTGGGCGGCACCCCGCCGCTGCCCTACGTGCCCTGCACCGACGGGGCCGGCTGGGTGGTGAGCTCCGGCGCCCACCCGCCCGGCGCGCTCGTCTGGGTGCGCGGTGCGGGGGTGGGGGTGACCCGCGACGGCGTGGCCGCCGAGCTCGCCGTCGTCCCGGACGCCGCCGTGCACACCGCCCCCGACGGCGCCGACCCGCTGCTGGCCGCCTGCTTCTTCTCGCCGGCCACCTCGGCCGCGACCGCGCTGGGCGACCTCGGCCGGCTGCAGGCCGGCGAGCGGGTGCTGGTCACCGGCGCCGCGGGCGCGGTCGGCTCGCTCACCGTGCAGCTCGCGCTGGCCGCCGGCGCCGAGGTGGTCGCCTGCGTGCGCACGCGGGCCCGCGCGGCCGGGGTGCCGGACGGCGCGGAGGTGGTCGTCGGGGAGCCCGGCCCGGTCGGCGCCGACCTGCTCGTCGACACCGTCGGCGGCCCCGGCCTGGCCGGCCGGCTGTCCGCGGTGCGGCCCGGCGGGCGGGCGGTGCTGGTGGGGTACACGGCCGGCACCACCGTGGAGCTGGACCTGCCGGCGCTGATGCGCGCCGACGTGGCGCTGCTGCCGCTGAACATGATCCGGCGCGCGCCCGAGGCGTTCGCCCGCGCCGGCGACCTGCTCGCCCGGCTGACCGCGGGAGAGCTGCACCTGGCCGTCACCCGCTACGACCTCGCCGACGCCGCGGCCGCCTGGGCCGACCTGGGCGCCGGGCGGGTCGACGGCCGCGCCGTCCTGGTGCCGGACGGCCGATCCGGATCGACCCTGTCGCCCGCGCTCCTGTAGCGCTATCGTGACGACCGTCTCACATCCGCCATGCGCGGGGAGGGGGTCCGGTGGACGACCAGGAACGGGTGCACGCCGCGGCGAGGCGGGTCACCGCGCTCTTCCGCAGCCACGGCGGGTCGGTCGCGGTGGCCGGCACCGACGCCGCCGGCGCGGTCGAGGTCCGGTTCGGCGGCACGTGCAGCGGCTGCCCCTCGCAGGCGCTGTGCCTGGAGCACACCGTCCGCCCCCGGCTGCTGGCCGTCCCCGGCGTCACCTCGGTGACCGCGACCGGGGCGCGGGTCAGCGACGAGGCCGACGCCCGGCTGCGCACCTTCCTCCGCGGGGGACCGGCGTGACCGCCGTCCCGGCCGGCGCGCGCGCCGACCGCGCACTGCTGGAGCGGATCGCCGACGAGCTCGCCACCGCCGCGGCCACCCGCACCCCGGTGCCGCCGCCGTCCACCGTGCACCCGGGCCTGGCCCCGGAGGACGCCTACGCCGTCGCCGCGGTCGGCATCGGCCGTCGCCGCGCGGCCGGGGCGCGGCTGCTCGGCCACAAGATCGGCCTCACCTCGGCGGCGATGCAGCAGATGCTCGGCGTCGACGAGCCCGACTACGGCGCGCTGCTCGACGACATGCTCGTCCCCGACGGCGGCAGCACCTCACCGGCCCGGTGGTGCCAGCCGCGGATCGAGCCCGAGGTGGCGTTCCGGCTCGGCGCCCGGCTGGCCGGACCCGGGCTCGGCGTCGACGACGTGCTCGCCGCCACCGACGCCGTCGCCCCGGCGCTGGAGATCATCGACAGCCGGGTCGCCGACTGGCGGATCACCTGGTGGGACACCGTCGCCGACAACGCCTCCTCGGCCGCCTTCGTCGTCGGCCCGTGGACGCCGACCACTGCGGCCGGGGACCTCGCCGCCCTGGACGTCGCCCTGGCCGTCGACGGTGAGGTCGTCGAGCACGGCAGCAGCGCCGCGGTGCTCGGCCACCCCGCGACCGCGGTCGCCTGGCTCGCCGAGGCGCTCGCCGGGCACGGCGCGGCGCTGGAGGCCGGCGCGGTCGTGCTGTCGGGCTCGTGCACCCGCGCGGTCGACGTCCGGCCCGGCACCCGGGTCACCGCCACCGTGGGCGGCCTCGGCGAGGTCGCGGTCGACTTCTCCCGGGAGGACGCGTGAGCGGGAGGGTCCCGGTGGCCGTCGTCGGCTCCGGCAACATCGGCACCGACCTGCTGGTCAAGCTGCTGCGCAGCGACCGGCTCGAGCCGCGGTGGATGGTCGGCATCGACCCGGCCAGCGAGGGGCTGGCCCGCGCCGCCGCGGCCGGGCTGGAGACCTCCGCCGAGGGGGTCGACTGGCTGCTGGCCCGGCCGGAGCTGCCGGAGATCGTCTTCGAGGCCACCTCGGCGCAGGTGCACGTGCGCAACCACCGCCGCTACGCCGAGGCCGGGATCCGCGCGGTCGACCTCACCCCGGCCGCACGCGGGCCCTACGTGGTGCCGCCGGTCAACCTCGACGAGCACCTCGACGCACCCAACCTCAACATGGTCACCTGCGGCGGCCAGGCGACCGTGCCCGTCGTCGCCGCGGTCAGCCGCGTGACGCCGGTGGCCTACGCCGAGATCGTCGCCTCCATCGCGTCGCGCTCGGCCGGGCCGGGCACGCGGGCCAACATCGACGAGTTCACCCGGGTCACCGCCCGCGCCCTCGAGGTGGTCGGCGGCGCCGGGCGCGGCAAGGCGATCATCGTGCTCAACCCGGCCGAGCCGCCGATGCTCATGCGCGACACCGTCACCTGCCGCATCGATCCCGGCGCCGACCGCGCCGCCGTCACCGCGTCGGTCACCGGCATGGTCGCCGACGTCGCCCGGTACGTGCCCGGGTACCGGATGACCAGCCCGCCGCAGTTCGTCGAGGACCGGCACGGGGCCCGGGTCAGCGTCTACCTGGAGGTCGAGGGCGCCGGTGACCACCTGCCGTCCTTCGCGGGCAACCTGGACATCATGACCGCGGCCGCGGCGCGGGTCGGCGACGTGCTGGCCCAGCGGCCGGCCGTCCCCGCGGGAGCGGCACGGTGACCGGAGGCCTCCCGCGGATCGGGATCCGCGAGCCGCTGCCCCGTCCGCACGGGGACGGCCTCGACGTCCGGATCACCGACTCCACGCTGCGCGACGGCAGCCACGCCAAGGCCCACCGGTTCACCCGCGAGGAGGTCCGCGACATCGTCGCCGGCCTCGACGCCTCCGGTGTGCCGGTGATCGAGGTCAGCCACGGCGACGGGCTGGGCGGCTCGTCGTACGCCTACGGGCCGAGCCTGGTCGACGAGCGGGAGCTCATCGACGTCGCCGTCGCGACGGTGACCCGCGCCAAGGTGGCCGCGCTGCTGCTGCCGGGCGTCGGCACCGTCGACGACATCCGCTGGTTCGCCGACGCCGGCGGCTCGGTGATGCGGGTGGCCACCCACTGCACCGAGGCCGACGTCGCCGCCCAGCACTTCCAGGTGGCCCGCGACGCGGGGCTGGAGACCGTCGGCTTCCTCATGCTGGCCCACCGGATCGGCCCCGAGGAGCTGGCGGAGCAGGGGCGGGTCATGGTCGACGCCGGCTGCCAGTGCGTCTACGTGACCGACTCGGCCGGCGCGCTCGTCCTGGACGACGTCACCGACCGGGTGGCCGCGCTCGTCGCCGAGGTGGGCGACGAGGCGCAGGTCGGCTTCCACGGCCACCAGAACCTCTCGCTCGCCGTGGCCAACACCGTCTTCGCGTTCCGGGCCGGCGCCGGCCAGGTCGACGGGTGCACGCGCGGCATGGGCGCCGGGGCGGGCAACACCCCGACCGAGGCGCTGGTCGCCGTCTGCGACCGCATCGGGCTGACCACCGGCATCGACGCCTTCTCGATGATGAGCGTCGCCGAGGACGTCGTCCGCCCGGCCATGGAGACCGAGTCGGTGGTCGACCGGCTGTCCCTGGCCATGGGCTACGCCGGCGTCTACTCCTCCTTCATGAAGCACGCCGCCGCCGCGGCCGCGCGCTACGGCGTCGACCCGGCCGAGGTGCTGCTGCGCTGCGGCGAGCGGCAGCTCGTGGGCGGCCAGGAGGACCAGATCGTCGGCATCGCGCTCGAGCTCGCCGCGGCGCGCGAGGACCGCGCCCGGCAGCTGGCGTGAGCACACCCACCGAGGAGGCAGCCCATGGCCGCAGGGACCGACACCGGAAGAGGAGGGGCGCGGGCGACGGCGGCCGGGGGGCCGGCGTCCCCGCGACCCGACCGCCGGTACTCGACCGGCCGGCAGGACTGGTCGACCTGGCCGAAGTACGACGCGGCCGCGACCGGCTTCCGCGGCTACTGGTACCCGGTCGTGTTCGCCGACCAGGTCGGCCCCGACCCCGTCGCGGTCACCGTGTGCGGCGAGAAGGTGGCCCTGGTCCGCGAGGGCGACGAGGTCCGCGCGCTGCACGACCGCTGCCCGCACCGCGGCATCCCGCTGTCGATGGGCAGGCGGGAGTTCCCGAACACGCTGTCCTGCGCCTACCACGGCTGGACCTTCGACACCCGCGACGGCCGGCTGGCCGCCGTCATCACCGACGGCCCGGACTCGCCGCTCTGCGGCAAGGTGTTCGTCCGCACCTACCCGGTCGAGGTCCGCCTGGGCCTGGTGTGGGTCTACGTCGGCGACGGCGAGGAGCCCCCGCCGATCGACGACCAGCTGCCCGAGGAGTGGCGGGGCAACGAGCTCACCGCCGGCATCCGCATCGACGAGCGGGCCGGCAACTGGCGCTTCGCCTGCGAGAACGGCTTCGACGAGGGGCACGCCAAGTACCTGCACCGCACCTCGGTGTGGCGCACGTTCAAGACCATGCCCACCTGGAACGTCACCCGCATCGTCCCCCGCGGGCGGTGGCTGTACCGGGTGCAGGACGAGGTGCACTGGGAGGCGGAGTTCCCCGGCTACGGCACCTGGACCAACTACCGCTGGTGGAAGAAGAAGCCGCCGCGGCCGGACTTCAAGGACTTCCGACTGGGCAACACCGGCGGGTCGAAGAAGGCGAACCCGGTCATCGAGGAGCAGGACTTCCCGGGCTTCGCCTCGGTCGGCATGCCCGGCGTGCTGCGCATCGCCTACCCCAAGTTCATCCACTACGAGTTCTACGTCCCGGTCGACGCCGACTCCCACCGCTACGTCGGGGTGATGGTCGACTTCGGCACCCGCGCGGACGGGCTGCGGTTCGCCGTCAAGTACCTCGGCGCGGTCCGCTGGCTCTTCCACGGCCAGTTCTCCGGCCAGGACGCGCGGATGGTGGAGGCCACCGACGCCCCGCCGGAGCGGCTCTACCGGCCCGACGTGTCGCTCACCGAGTGGCGCAAGCTGGTCGAGCAGTCGACCGTCGTCGGCCCGAACGGCACCGCCCGCGCCCCGGCGGAGGGCTCCCCGGACGCGCCGGTGGCCGCGGGCAGCGGCCGGCCCTCGCACGTGCAGGGGGCCTCGTGAGCCCGTACCTCGCCGAGCGCGACCTGGCCGCCGTCGACACCGGGGAGGTGCTCACCCGGCCGGCGCGGCCGCCCGGCCGGCTGGTGCACAACGGCGAGCACGCCTACTCCGTGTGGGAGGCCGGCTCCGGACCGGACACCGTGCTGCTGCACGGCGGCGGGCCGGGCTGCACCGGCTGGAGCGACTTCGGCCCGGCCGTGCCGCACCTGGCCCCGCACCGCCGCTGCGTGGTGCCCGATCTCCTGCAGTACGGCGCCAGCGACAAGCCCGACATCGCCGAGGGCGTGTGGGACTTCCACGCGCGCAACCTGCTCGCCCTCCTCGACGCGCTCGACCTCGGGGCCCCCGACGTCGTCTGCAACTCCTGGGGCGGGACGGCGGCGCTGCGGCTGGCCGCGCTGCACCCCGAGCGGGTGGGCTCACTGGTCATCACCGGGTCGATGCCGGTGCTCTACGGGCCGCTGGCGCCGCTGCCCGAGCGCTCACGGCGCGGCCGCAACGCCCGTGACGCGTACTACGGCGGCGAGGGCCCGACCCCGCAGAAGATGCGCGACCTCATCGCCCGGCTGGAGTGGTACGACCCCGACGCCGTCCCCGAGGAGACGGTCACCCTGCGGTACGAGCAGAGCCTCGACGCCGGGGAGCGCCGGCTCGGCGAGTCCGACGAGCACCGCGGCACGTTCCAGGACCTCACCGCCGACCTGCAGGGCCTGCGGGTGCCGGTGCTCTACCTGTGGGGGATGCACGACGCGTTCCTCACGCCCGACTACCCGCTGATGCTGGCGCGGATGACGCCGCGGGGCTCGCTGTTCGTCATGGACCACGCCTCGCACCACCTGCAGGAGGAGCGGCCGCGGGAGTACGCCGCGGTCGTCAACGGCTGGCTCGACCGCACCCGCGGGCGGGCCGGGGAGGAGCGGGGATGAGGACGGCGCTGCTCGGGGTGGCCGGCGCGGCCGGTCTGGTCGCGCTCGCGGCGCGCAACCGGTACGCGCTGCGGCGACGGGTCGACACCCGCGTGGTCCGGGTCGGCCGTTGACCGCTGGCGTGCACCCGGCCGGCCCGGCCGACCTCGGACGGGACGGGCTGGCCGGCCTGCCCGCGCGCCAGCGGGACCTGGTGGCCCGCGCGTGGGCGCACGTCGACCAGCGGCGGCTGCGCGAGCTCGCCGTCCTGGTCACCTCGGTGCCCAGCCCGACGGGGGAGGAGCGGCCGCTGGCCGAGGAGCTGGCCGCCCGGCTGCGCGGGGCCGGGCTCGACGGCCGGCTGCAGCCGCTCGACGACCGGCAGGCCAACGCCTGGGGACGGCTGGCCGGGACCGGCAGCGGGCCGAGCCTGATGCTCTACGCGCCGGTCGACACCTTCACCGCCGGCACCGAGGACGAGGACCTGCCCTGGATCGGGCCGCAGCTGCGCACCGACATGCGCCCCGGGGCCACCGTCGACGGGCCCTACGTCACCGGCCTGGGCGCGTCCAACCCCAAGGGCCACGCGGCCTGCGTCCTGGCCGCGGCCGAGGCGGTCGCCGCGGCCGGCGTGCCGCTGCGCGGCGACCTGGTCGCGGCCTTCGGCGCCGGGGGCATGCCGGCCAACGCCCGCCCGCTGCCCGGCCGCGACCGCGCCAACACCGGTCAGGGCGTCGGGGCGTCCTTCCTGCTCGAGCAGGGCGTGTGGACCGACGCCGCGGTCATCGCCAAGCCGGGCTGGGGCGCCTCGGCCGCCGAGGTCGGCCTGGTGTGGTTCGACGTCTGGGTCGGCGGCACGCACACCTACGTCGGCAGCCGGCACCGGCTGCCCTACGTCAACGCCGTCGCGCAGGCGGCCACCGTCGTGCACGGGCTGGAGGCGTGGTTCGAGCGCTACGCCGCGGCGCACACCGACGCGGTGGTCAGCCCGCAGGGGGTGGTCTCCTCCATCGAGGGCGGCTGGCCGCGGCTGGCCGCGGCCACGCCGGGCCGGGTGCGCATCCGCTGCGACGTCCGCCTCGCCCCCGGCCGCAGCCCCGCGTCCCTGGCCCGGGAGTTCCGCGCCGCGGTGACCGCGATCGCCGACCGCCACCCCGGCCTGGACGCCGCCGTCGAGACCGTGCTCGCCATCCCCGGCAGCGCCACCCCGGAGGACGCCTGGGTGGTGCGCAGCACGATGGCCGCCTGGGAGGCCGCGGAGGGGCGGCCGCACGAGGTCCCGGCCGGGCTGAGCGGCGCCACCGACGCCAACATCCTGCGCAACCGCGGCATCCCGACCGTGCGCATCGGCATGCCCAAGGTCGGCGCCGTCGAGCCCGCGCCGTTCGAGGTCGACTTCGCTCGCGGGATGAACACCGTCGACGTCCGGGACATGGAGCGGCTCACCCGGCTGCTGGTCCGGGTCGCCGTCGACACCTGCACGCGCACCTTCGAGGAGACGGGAGACCGGCCGTGAGCCGCATCGTGCTGGGCGTCGGGGCGTCGCACTCGACCCTGATGAACACCCACTGGGACGCCGTGGAGCACGTCGACCGCGCCGAGCGGTTCCGCGACGCGCTGCGCGAGGCGCGCGACGCGGTCGCCGCCGCCCGGCCCGACGTCGTCGTGATCGCCGGCAGCAACCACTTCCGCGGCTTCTGGCTCGACCTCGTCCCGCCGTTCACCCTGGGCGTCGGCGAGGTGGTGGCCAGCGGGGAGTCCGGGACGCCGTCGGGACCCCAGCGGGTCGACCCCGACTGGGCCCGGGGGCTGCTCGGCGCGGTCACCGACCAGGGCTTCGACGTCGCGCTCTCGGCGCGGCTGCAGATCGACCACGGCCAGAGCCACGCGATCCAGTACCTGCTCGACGGCGTCGACGTGCCGGTCCTGCCGCTGGTGGTCAACGTCTTCGCCCCGCCGCTGCCGCTGATGCGGCGTTGCCTGGACCTCGGCGCCGCCGTCCGCCGCGGCGTCGAGACCGACGGGCAGGACCGCCGCGTGGTGGTGGTCGCCTCCGGCGGGCTCTCGCACCGGCTGCCCTTCCCGAAGTGGTACGCCCCGGAGGGCGCCGACGAGGAGTTCCTCGTCGAGGCCTGGCTCGAGGGCCGCGGCCACTGGCAGGAGTACGACCCCCGCCGACGGGAGATCATCCGCGCCGCCCAGCCGTCGATCGAGCCGGGGTTCGACCGGGAGTTCCTCGACGCGTTCGTGCGCGGCGACCTGGCCGCGTACGCCACGATGACCGCCGAGGAGGTCGAGAAGGCCGCCGGCAACGGCGCGCAGGAGCTGCGGACCTGGCTGGTCGCCGCGGGCGCGGCCGGCGGCGGCCGCGGGCGGGTGCTGGCCTACGAGCCGATGCCGGAGTGGCTGACCGGCATGGGCGTCGCCCTGCTCGAGCCGGAGGTGGCGGCGTGACGTTCTGGACCGACCTCGCCGGCACCGACTTCTGCCTGGCCACCGTCGACGCCGGCGGGGTGCCCACCCGCGCGCTGCTGGCCGGGCCGGCCGACGGCGAGCCGGTGGTCATGCTGCACGGCACCAGCGGCCACCTCGAGGCGTTCGTGCGCAACGTGCCCGCGCACGCGCACGCCGGCTACCGGGTGCACGCGATCGACATGCTGGGGCACGGGTACACCGGCAACCGCGGGGTGCCGCAGGAGATCCCGCACTACGTCGAGCACCTCGTCGGCTACCTCGACGCCCAGGGCATCGACCGGGCTCACCTGGTCGGCGAGTCCCTCGGCGGCTGGGTGGCGGCCTGGCTGGCGAGCGAGCAGCCCGACCGGGTGGCCACCCTGCAGCTGCTCGCCGCCGGCGGCACCAAGGCCGACCCGGCGGTGATGGAGCGCATCCGCACCTCCACCCGCCAGGCGGTGCTCTCCGACGACGTCGAGCTGACCCGCCGTCGGCTGCTGCTGCTGGTGCACGACCCGGCCGACGTCTCCGACGAGCTCGTGCAGGTGCGGCACGCGGTCTACCACCGGCCGGAGTTCGTGGCCAACATCGACCACCTGCTCGCGCTGCAGGAGATGGCGGTGCGCCGGCGCAACCTGCTGACCCCCGACCGGCTGGCCCGCATCCAGGCGCCGACCGTGGTGGTGTGGGGCCACGAGAACCCCTTCGGCGACGTGCCCGAGGCCCGGGCGCTGGCCGCCGCGATCGACGGCGCCGAGCTCGTGCTCTACCCGGAGTGCGGGCACTGGCCGCAGCACGAGCACGCGGCCGAGTACAACGCGCTCAGCCTGCGCTTCCTGGCCGGGAGAGGTGCCGTCAGCGCTACGAAGGCACTCAGGCGCTGAGCCGCTCGCGGCGCTCCAGGCGCACCCGGCGCCGCTCGCGCTCGGACAGGCCGCCCCAGATGCCGAAGCGCTCGTCGTTGGCGAGGGCGAACTCCAGGCACTCCGTGCGCACCGAGCAGCCCATGCAGACCCGCTTGGCCTCGCGGGTCGAGCCGCCCTTCTCCGGGAAGAAGGCCTCCGGGTCGGTCTCGGCGCACAGCGCGTCCAGGCGCCAGGCGGCCTCCCCGCCCTCGGTGAGGTCGCTCCAGAACGTGGTGGGCGCCTGCTCCGCGGCGGCGTCGTAGGCCGGCTCGTACGCGGCGACGGCGTCGTACTCCGCGACGGCGTCGTAGCGGGAGACGAGGCTGAGGTGGGCGCTCGGGGCGGGGCGCGAGAAGGAGTGCACGGGAAGCTCCTCGGATCGGGGTGGGGCGTGGCGCCCTGTGACGGACGGGTACGCCTTGACTGCTGTCCGTGACGTTACGCAGCGGGCGACTGCGGGCGCACTGGCAGGAACTGAGCGAAACCGGCCCGTCCACTTGGCGCATCGTGCCCTCGACCCGGGGCAGCGGCGTGTCGCTGGCATCGCCGCTCCCCGTGCGCTGGCGGAGGCGTTCCGAGATCTTCCGCGCGACCTGTCGATCTGGTGCGGTGCTGCGTGTCGTAGGGGTGGAGGGCCCGACCAGCGGGCCCCCGGGACCCGGGAGGGCCAGATGGCGCAGTACCTGATCCTGATCTACGAGGACGAGGCGTCCTACGCGACGGCGGCGCCGGAGGTGTGGGGCGAGATCCTCGAGGAGCACAACCGGTTCGCCGCCGGCGTCGACGGCCTCGGCGCGAAGGTGCTCGGCGGGTCGGCCCTGCAGCCGACGACGACGGCGACCAGCGTGCGCGGCGGTAGCGAGGTCACCGACGGCCCCTTCGTGGAGACCAAGGAGGCGCTCGGCGGCTACTACCTGGTCGAGGCGCCCGACCTCGACACCGCCCTGGCCGTCGGGCGGACCGTGCCGGCGCGCTTCGGCGGGGTCGAGGTCCGCCCGGTCATGGTGTTCGACTGAGCGCACCGTGACCGCCGACCCCGGGCCCGACGCCTCCGCCGTCGCCGCCGCGGTCGCCGACGCGCACCGTCGCGAGTGGGCCTTCGTGCTCGCCGCGACGGTGCGCGTCACCCGCGACATCGACCTCGCGGAGGAGTGCGTGCAGGAGGCCTTCGCCACGGCCCTCACCGAGTGGCGCGACACCGGCGTCCCGGCCCGGCCCGGCGCCTGGCTGACCACGGTGGCCCGCCGGCGGGCGCTCAACGTCCTGCGCCACCAGGGCGTGGTGCGCCGCCACCTCCCGCTGCTGGTGGAGGACGACGTCGCCCCCGACCCGCGCGACGGCGCCGGCGAGGACGGCACCCACGGCTACCCCGACGACCGGCTGCGGCTGGTGGTCACCTGCTGCCACCCGGCGCTGGACCGCGCCGCGCAGGTGGCGCTCACCCTGCGGCTGCTGTGCGGGCTGACCACCGCGGAGGTGGCCCGCGCGTTCCTGGTGAGCGAGCCGACCATGGCCGCCCGCCTCACCCGCGCCAAGAAGAAGATCGCCGTCGCGCGCATCCCGTACCGGGTGCCCCCGCCGGCGGAGCTGCCCGAGCGGGTCGACGCCGTCCTCGCGGTCGTGCACCTGCTGTTCACCACCGGGCACACCGTGCCGGCGGGGGAGGAGTTGGTGCGCCGCGACCTCGTCGAGCGCGCGCTGCAGCTGTGCCGGATGCTGCGCACCCTGCTGCCCCGGGACCCCGCGGTGGCCGGGCTGCTGGCGCTGCTGCTGCTCATCGACGCCCGCCGCGACACCCGCACCGGCGCGGACGGCCGCCTGCTGCTGCTGGAGGAGCAGGACCGCTCCCGCTGGGACGCCACCGCGATCGCCGAGGGCGTGGCGCTGGTGCGCGAGGCGCTGCGGGGCCGGCCGCCGTCGCGGTACGCGCTGCAGGCCGCGATCGCCGCCGTCCACGCCGAGGCGCCGAGCTGGGCCGCCACCGACTGGGCCGAGATCGTGGCCCTGTACGGGGTGCTCGGGCAGGTGTGGCCCTCACCGGTGGTGGCGCTCAACCGCGCCGTCGCTGTCGGCTTCGCCTCCGGGCCCGCCGCCGGGCTGGCCGCGCTCGACGAGCTGGCCACCGAGCCGCAGCTGGCCGGCTACGGCTACTTCCCGGCCGCGCGGGCGGACCTGCTGCGCCGGCTGGGCCGGGTCGAGGAGGCCCGGCTGGCCTACACCGAGGCGCTGCACCTGACGGCCAACGCCGTCGAGCGGGATTTCCTCGCCGGCCGGCTGGCCGAGCTCGGCTGACCCGCTCAGCGCCCCAGGTGGGCGCGCAGCGCCGCGACCACCATCCGGTGGTCCTCCAGCTGCGGCAGCCCGGACACCGCGACGACGCCGACCGAGCCGACGCCGCGCACCAGCAGCGGCACCGCGCCGCCGTGTGCGGCGTAGAGCCGCGGGTCCAGGCCCGCGGACTCCTCGAACGTCGTCCCGCGCTCGACCCAGGTCTGCCGGACGTAGAGCGAGCTGTGCCCGAAGCGGTGCACCACCCGGGACTTGCGCTCGATCCAGTCGGCGTTGTCCGGCGTCGCGCCGGTGAGAGCGGCGGCGAACAGCCGGTGCCCGTTGCGGGTGATCTCCACCGCCACCGGGGCGTCCACCCGGCGGGCGGCGGCCACCAGCGCCGAGCCGAGCTCCCAGGCGTCGTCGTTGGTGAACCCGGCGAGCTGCAGCTCGTCCTCCTCCGCGGCGAGCTCGGCGACGGTGGGGAAGCCGGTCACGACGCACCCCCGCCGACGACGACGTCCCACCGCCGGATCGACCAGGCGGTGACCAGCCCGTGCACCACGTACGGGTCGGCCTCGGCGAACCGCTCCACGACGTCGCGCTCGGCGGTCCACACCAGCAGCGCCCGGTCGTACGGGTCGGGCAGCGCCCCGGCCAGCAGCAGCTCACCGCGGTCGTGCGCCGCCCGCGCGAGCGCCAGGTGCTCCTCGCGCAGCGGCGCCCGCCGGGTCACGTAGTCGTCCACCAGCTCGTACTCCAGGACCAGCACGGGACCACTCTCACACGTGCGCGCCGACGGTCCGGTCGAGGAAGTCGTTGCGGAACGCGCCGCGCGGGTCGAGGCGCCGCACGAGGGCGCGGAAGTCGCCGAGCCGCGGGTAGCGCTCCGCGAGCTCCGCGGCGCCGGTGGTGAACAGCTTGCCCCAGTGCGGACGGGGGTCGAACGGGCGCAGCGCCTCCTCGATCTCCGGGAGGAGCGCCCGCACGGCGGCCTCGTCGGGCAGCCAGGTGAAGTGCAGCGCCAGCACGTCGGTGCCGTACGCGGGGCTGAGCCACAGCTCGTCGGCGGCGACGGTGCGGATCTCGCTGACCATCAGCAGCGGCGAGATCCGGGCGGCCAGCGCGCGCAGCGCCTCGACCGCCGCGCCGGCGTGCCGGCGCGGCACGAAGTACTCGCTCTGCAGCTCCTCGCCCCGGCTGGGGGTGAACCCGACCCGGAAGTGGGGGAGCCGCTCGTGCCACTCACCGGGGACGCCGAGCTGCTCGGTGAGGTTCTCGACCGGCGTGCCGGGGAGCATGTGCGTCGGCTCGGTGGCCGAGCGGGCGCCGAGGAACTCCTCGGGCGCGACCTCGAGCTCGTCGATGCGCGACTTCACCCACACCTGGGTGATCTCGTGCCAGTCCGTGAACACGCTGACGCTGTAGGCGGCGTCGGCCACCGCGTCGAGGTCGGCCAGCAGCCGCTCCCACGTCAGCCCGAGGTAGACGTTGTTGCGCACCGAGAAGGTCGGTTGCACGCGCAGCCCGACCCCGGTGACGACGCCCAGCGCGCCCAGGTGGACGACGGCGCCGGGGAGGTCGGGGTCCCCGGGCCGGAGGCGGACCAGCTCGGCGTCGGACCGCACGAGGTCGAGGCCGACGACGGACGTGGCCAGCGAGCCGTTGCGGTTGCCCGAGCCATGGGTGCCGGTGGCGGTGGCGCCGGCGACGGTGATGTGGGGGAGCGAGGCCAGGTTGTGCAGGGCGTACCCGTGCCGCGCCAGCTCGGGCAGCAGCTGCCCGTACTGGACGCCGCCGGCGACCCAGGCCACGCCCGGGGCGTCCCCGTCGGGCGGGTCGAACCGGACGTCCGCGGGCAGCCCGTCGAGGGACACCAGGTCGGCGTCGGTGTCGGCGATGTCGTTGAAGCAGTGCCGGGAGCCCAGGGCCTTGACCCGCCGGCTGCGCGCGACGACGTCCTGCACCTCGGCGACCGACGTGGGCCGGTGCAGCCGCGCGGCCCGGTAGGTCAGGTTGCCGGCCCAGTTCGTCCCCGCCGGGCCGGAACGGGCCGGTGCGTGCTGCTGCATGTCCGTCCGCGGCCCTCTCGTCGGCGTTCCCGCCGTCCATCCAACACCGGCGGGCGCCCCCGGGACGGGTGGACCCCCACGGCCCGGGGCCGTGGGGGTCCGCTCGTCGTGCTGGAGCCGGTCAGACCGCGCGGACGTTCTCCGCCTGCGGGCCCTTCTGGCCCTGGGTGACGTCGAACTCGACGCGCTGCGCCTCGTCCAGCGACCGGTAGCCGGTGCCGCTGATCGCCGAGAAGTGGCAGAAGACGTCGGGACCGCCGCCGTCCTGCTCGATGAAGCCGAAGCCCTTCTCCGCGTTGAACCACTTCACAGTGCCCTGGGTCATGTCGTTCTCTCTTCCGTGCTGGGGTGTCGGGCCCGGCAGGTGCCGGTCCCGGGTCGCCGCACCGACCGGCAGGACCGAGAGGGAACGTCAGGCAGAGACGACTGCGGACGTCCGGGAACGAGGCAGAGGTACGACAGCGACCGGTCGCGACTGTACCGGCTCCCGGCCGGGTGGGGGTGTCACCAGCGGAGCGGGTCCACCAGCCGGGACTGCGCCGTGCGGCAGGCGCGGCAGTGGCCCCACGCCACGAGGGACAGGTGGGTGGTGGGCTCGCCGCACTCGGGGCAGTCGACCGGCTCACCGGACCGGGCCCGCGCCGCGTCGAGCTCGCGGGACCGCTCGGCGTGGACCGCCGCGTCGCCCCGGCAGGGACACCCGAGGTGGGCGTCGGCGCAGCGTCCGCGGTGTGTGGTGATGGGACCCCCTCCGGTCCAGGGGGACGCTACCCGCCCGCGGCGGCGACGTCGCCGTCCCGGTGCCGGGCGGGCGGCTCAGCGGCGGGTGCGCAGCTCGAACCACAGCCAGGCGGCGAGCGCGGCCGGCACCGCCACGAACGCCGACATGGCCGCGACCGGGCCCAGCAGCGAGCCGACCCAGGCGATCAGGAGCGGCGCGCCGAACCCGACGTAGGCGAAGGCGTAGAAGGCGCTGTTCATCGCCCCGCGGGTGTGCGGCGGCGCGAGCCGGGCGGTGAGGGTCAGGCCGGCGGTCAGGCACAGCCCGCCGCAGGTGCCCATGAGCACCGACGCGGGGACCAGCAGCGGCTCCGAGCGCGTGACGATGGCCGCCACCGCCAGGGCGACGCCGGCCGCGCCCAGCGCCATGCCCAGCGGCGCGGCGCCCCGCTCGAACCGGCGCCCGAGCCGCGCGGCGACCGCGCTGGCGCCCAGGGCCAGCCCGCCGACCAGCCCCGCGTAGGCCACCCCGACGCCGTCGGGGACCACCAGCAGCGGCAGCAGGGTGGCCGCGACCGCGGGGAAGGCGAACACCCCGACCGCGGTCGGCGCGAGCACCGCCCAGAACGGCCGCCGCGCCTCCGGGGGCAGCCCCAGGGTCATCAGCCGGCCCGGGCGCCGGACCAGCACCGTCTCCGGCACGGTCAGCAGCGCCCCGAGGCCGACGACGAGGACGGCGACGTGCACCAGGTAGGGCAGCGTCGTCGGCGCGGGGCCGTACTGCGCGAGCAACCCGCTCATCGCCGGGGCGATGGCGAACCCCAGCGACGTCGACACCGCCCCGCGGGTGGCCGCCGACTGCTGCCCGTCGGGACCGGCGAGCTCCTGCAGCCAGGCGTTGGCGACGGAGAACACCACGCCCGAGACGACGCCCTGCAGCAGCCGGCCCGCGTAGAGCAGCGGCAGGTGGTCGACGGCGGGGACGAACAGCAGCGAGACCAGCCCGGCGAGCACCGCGAAGGGCAGCACCAGCGCCCGGCGGCCGAAGCGGTCCGACGCCGCGCCGGCCACGGTGAGCGCGGCGATCAGGCCGATGGCGTAGCAGCCGAAGACGGCGGTGAGGTCGGCGTCGGAGAGGCCCAGGCTGCGGCGGTAGACCAGCAGCAGCGGGGTGGGGACGTTCGTGCCCAGGGCGACGGTGAACAGCCCGAGGGTGAGCGCGTCGAGGCGTCGCCGCAGGACCCGCTGCGACGCGACCCGCTCCGTTGCGGCGTCCGGCACCCGGCGGACGCTACCGCCCCCGCCGACCCGGTGACCTCCGCCCCGCGGCCGGGTCGCTGCCAGGATGGGCGGGCGACGGAAGGAGGGCGCGCCCGTGTCCCTGCACCGGCACTACCCGCCCGACCTCTACCGCGGCACCACGGGGGAGGCCAGCGCCTGGCTGCGGCCGGCCGACCGGCCTCCGGACACCGTCTCCGCCACCGGGGTGACCTGCGAGTTCCTCGCCACCGCCGACCAGACCGCGGGGCGCTTCGGCCTCTACCGCTGGACCTTCGGCGAGGAGGCCTCCGGCCCCGGGCCGCACTTCCACCGGTCGATCTCCGAACAGTTCTACGTGCTGTCGGGCTCGGTGGAGATCTACGACGGCCGCACCTGGACCACCGCGGGGGAGGGCGACTTCCTCTACGTCCCCGAGGGCGGGATCCACGGCTTCCGCGGCGGCGACCGGGCCTCGATGCTGCTGCTGTTCGCGCCGGGCGGACCGCGGGAGGAGTACTTCCGGACGCTGGCCCGCGGGGAGCGGATGACGCCGGAGGAGCGGGCGGAGTTCATGCTCCGCCACGACACCTACTGGGTGTGACGGCGGCAGGGTGGCGCGGCGGGGGCGGTCCGCCGTCTTCCGAGTGATCGGTTGCGGTCGACGACACGCCCCGACACGCCGTGTCGGGTGGCAGCAACTGCGCGCTCGGCCCTGACGGCGCCCGGCCCGCCCGCACCGCACACCTGCACGGACGGGGCCGTGGTCAACGGTCCTCAGCGCCGGATGAGCTCCCCGAACCGCGCGCAGCTCTCGTCGATGGCGGCCTGCGCGGCCGGCGAGACGGTCCCCATGTCGAAGAAGCCGTGGATCATGCCGTCGTAGCGGAGCACGTCGGCGTGCACGCCCGCGGCCTCCAGCGCCTTCCCGTAGGCCTCGCCCTCGTCGCGCAGCGGGTCGTACTCCGCGGTGACGACGACGGCCGGCGGCAGGCCGGACAGGTCGCCGTGGTGCAGCGGTGAGAGGCGCGCGTCCCTCGCGTCCTGCCAGGCCCCGGCGTAGTGGCCGTAGAACCAGTCCATCGTGTCCTTCTCGAGGAAGTACCCCGTGGCGTTGTCCACGCGCGACGGGTACTCGCCCTCCGCGTCGACGGCCGGGTAGACGAGCAGCTGGCCGACCATCGGCACGCCGTCGTCGCGCAGCGTCTGGGCGACCACCGCGGCCAGGTTCCCGCCCGCGCTGTCGCCGGCCACCGCCAGGCGCCCGTCGCCGCCGAACTCGTCGAGGTGCTGGGCCAGCCACCGTGCCGCGGCCACGGCGTCCTCCGCAGCGGCGGGGAACGGGTGCTCGGGTGCCAGCCGGTAGTCGACGGCGACGACCACGGCCCGCGCCCCGCGGCAGACGTTGCGGACCATGTTGTCGTGGGTGTCGAGGTCGCCGATCACCCAGCCGCCGCCGTGGAGGAACACGACCGTGGGCAGCGGACCGTCCTCCTCGGGGCGGTAGACCCGGGCGCGCAGGTCGCCCTCGGCGCCGGGGACGGTGACGTCCTCGGTGCTGCGGACGGGCACGACGTGCTCGGGCGCGCGGACGTCGCGGGTCAGCGACAGGTAGTAGGCGCGACCGGCCTCGGGCGTGCCCTCGTAGAGGGGGGGCGCGCCCATCTGCTCGAGCATGCCCAGCAGGGCGGCGAGGTGCGGGTCGACCGGCACAGGTGTCCTCCTCGGTGGTCGGGTCGGCTCGGCGGTGGACGAGGGCTCAGCGGTAGGCCAGGGAGCCGTCGTCGAGGTCGGCCTTCGGCAGGAGTTCGGCCTCCTGCGCGTGCTCGAGCATGTGGGTCCACGGTTCCCGGTCGCCCTGCTTGAAGAGCACGTGCTGCGAGCGCAGGACGTAGCCGGGGTTGAAGTTCTCCGGGTCCGACCACGGCCGCAGCTGCATGCCGGCGTCCTCCGGCCGCAGCTCGGGCACCACCGTCCGGGCGCCCTTCTCCTGCATGCGCGCGAAGAGCCGGTCGACCAAGTCGCAGACCAGGTCCACGCGCAGCGTCCAGCTGTGCCGGAAGTAGCCGAAGACGTAGGCCATGTTGGGCACGCCGCTGATCATCAGGCCGCGCCAGGTGACCCGCTCCGGGAAGGCCACCGGCTCACCGTCCACCGTGAAGGAGACGTCGCCGAACGCCGAGAGGTTGAAGCCGGTGGCGGTGACGACGACGTCGGCCTCGAGCTCCTCGCCCGAGCCGGTCCGGATGCCCTTCTCGGTGAAGGTGTCGATGGTGTCGGTGACGATCGAGGCCCTCCCCTCCCGGAGCGCCGCGAACAGGTCGCCCTCGGGGACGATCGCGATGCGCTGCTGCCACGGCCGGTACCGCGGCGTGAAGTGCTTCTCGACGTCGAACCCCTCGGGCAGCAGCGGCCTCATCGACTCGATGAGGAAGGTGTGCAGCTCGTCGGGCGCCTCGTGCGACAGCCGCGCCAGCTCGTTGAACTGGGCGGCGTAGGCCCGGCGGAGGATCTCGTGCGTCCAGTCCTCCGGGATGTCGAGCGCGCGCAGGGTCACGGCGAGCTCGTGGGTCAGCGGCGGCGCCAGGAAGTAGGAGGGGGAGCGCTGCAGCATCGTCACGTGCGCCGCGTCCTGGGCGATGGCGGGGATCAGCGTCGCGGCCGTGGACCCGGACCCGATGACGACGACGCGCTCGCCGGTGAGGTCGAGGTCCTCGGGCCAGGACTGCGGGTGGACGACCAGGCCCTGGTAGCGGTCCATGCCCTCCCACTGCGGCCGGTAGGGCTCGGCGTGGTTGTAGTAGCCCTGGCACATCCACAGCCAGTCGGTGGTCATCCGCAGCTGCTCGCCGGTGTCCTCGCGGCTGACCTCCACGGTCCACCGGGCGTCCTCGCTCGACCAGGAGGCGGCCGTGACCCGGTGCCGGTAGCGGATCCGCGGGGCGAGGTCGTCCTCGGCGATGACCTCGTCGAGGTAGGCCAGGATCTCCTCGCCGGCGGCGATCGACGGGCCGCGCCACGGCTTGTGCCGGTAGCCGTAGGTGAACAGGTCGCTGTCGGAGCGGACGCCGGGGTAGCGGTGGGTCCACCAGGTCCCGCCCCGGGTCTCCTGCGCGTCGAGGAGCACGAACGACCGGTCGGGGAACCGCTCCCGCAGGTGGTGCGCCGCCCCGATCCCGGAGACCCCGGCGCCCACGACGAGGACGTCGACGTGCTCGACGTCCTCATCGGTGTGCTGTGGAGCCTCGAGGGTCGCCGTCCCGGTCGTCGTGGTCATGGTGACCTCCCCCTGGGGATGTGGTGCAGGTCACGGAAACTACCCGTCCGGGCCACCCTCCGGCGACCCGCCCGGCCGGTGGGCGGCCGGGCCGGAGGCGGGGCCGACCGGCGCCGGGCCTCCTCGGCGAGCTGGCGGGCGGCGACCACCGACGGCGGCTCCCCGCTCCCGCCGGCCGGCCCTCCGCTCACGACCGCGCCTCCCGGCCGACGGTCACCGGCAGCGCGTCGACGCCGTGGACGAAGGCCAGCCGCCGGAAGGCCAGCCGTTCCGGGGGCACCGCGAGCGCGAGGTCCGGGAAGCGGCGGAACAGGGCGGGCAGGACGGTGCGCAGCTCCAGCCGGGCGAGCTCGGCGCCGACGCAGCGGTGGATCCCGTGGCCGAAGGCGAGGTGCCCGCCGCGCGGCGAGCGGCCGGGGTCCACCCGGTCGGGGTCCGGCCCGGCCCAGGCCGGGTCGCGGTTGGCGCCGCTGAGCGAGACGAGCACGACGTCGCCGGCCCGCAGGTGCTGCCCGAACAGCTCCCGGTCGTGCCGGGCGAAGCGGGGGAAGGCGACCTGCACCACCGACAGCAGCCGCAGCAGCTCGTCGACCACGTGCTCGACGTCGGACCGCGAGCCCTCGCGCACCACCGCGGCCGCAGCGGGGTCGCGCAGCAGGACCAGCGTGCCCAGCGAGATCATCGCCGCCGTCGTCTCGTGGCCGCCGGTGACGATGCCGTCGGCGAGCCCGACGAGGTCGGTGTCGGAGACCGCGTCCCCGTGCGTGCGGAGGACGCGGCCGATCAGCCCGTCGCCCGGCGCGCGGCGCTGGGCGGCCACCACGTCGGCGAGCAGCCGGCGCTGCGCGGAGACCGCGCCGAAGGCCCCGGCGGTCCCGCGCGTGGCGTCGAACCGGCGGGCGCCCAGCCGGGTGAGCAGCTCCTGGTCGGCGCCCGCCAGCCCCAGCAGGTCGCAGATCGTGCGCATCGGCACCGGTGCGGACACGTGCCGGGCGAGGTCGGCCGGCGAGCCGGCCGCGGCGAGGACGTCGAGCTGCCGGGCCATGGTCGCCTCCACGGCGGGCGCCAGCCGCTGCAGGCGGGCCCGGGTGAACTCGGGCGCGACCAGGCCGCGCAGCCGCGTGTGGTCCGGCGGGTCGGTGAAGCCCAGCCCGCCGACGTCGTCGGCCGTGGCCGGCCCGGTGCCGCTGAACAGGTGCCGCACGTCGGTGCTGAACCCGTCGCGGTCGGCGAGCACCGCGCGGGCCTCCGCGGCGCCGGTGACCAGGTGGACCGACGGCTCGAAGGGCAGGTCGAGCCGGTGCAGCGGCCCGCTCGCGCGCAGCTGTGCGAGCCGCGGGTCCGGCTCGGTGCCGGCCCGCCGCAGCGGCACCGTCGCGGCCTCCGGCAGGGCCCGCAGCCGGGAGAGGTCCAGCTGCCCGTGCGCCATGCGACGGGCGGCCCGCCGCGCCAGGAGCCGCCCGAGCCAGGTCCGCAGCCAGGTCGCCGGGCCCCGCCCGCCGGGCACCCTGTCGCGCGGCGGGCCGCCGCCGGCGGGATCGGGACCGGCCGGCCGGGGGAGGGTGGCGACGCTGCACTCGGGAGCGGTCATGGCGCCTCCGTCCGGCTCCGGGGAGATGGACCGGACGGGAGGTGACCTCTCGTCCCGTCCGGCTCTGCCAGCCTGGTGACGCCGGAGTGCGGAGACCATCGGGGGACGCCCCCGAACCCGCCGGCCGGCGTGGGGGAGGACCCCGACAGGGAGGGGCGGGGATGGGCCGGAGCGTGTGGATCGAGGTCGCGCTCAACGGCGCCTGGACCCGGCAGCGGCAGCCGCAGATGCCGGTGACGCGGGTCGGCGAGTGTGACCCGGGCGCGACCTGGATGGTGGCCGGGCTCGGCGTCGAGCTGGCCGGGCTGCGGGAGGAGGCCGTGGCGCGCGGCGGGCACGTGCGGGTGGGCCTGGAGGACGCGCCGCTGGGCTGCACCCGCGGCAACGCCGGGCTCGTGGCCGCGGCCCGCCGGTCGGTGGAGCCGGCCGGCGCCCGCCCGGCGTCGGCGGCGGAGGTGCGCGCGGCCACGGAGGCCGGCCGGCGCTGACCGCCGTGGCCGTCGCGCTGTCGACGGGCGGCGCACGGACCGGTGTGGCCGACTGTGCCCATGGAGATGCGCACCCTCGGCCGCAGCGGCTGTGCCGTGTCGGCCCTGTGCCTGGGCACGATGACCTTCGGCGCCGAGACCGACGAGTCCGGCGCGCACGAGCAGCTCGACGTCTTCGTCGAGGCGGGCGGCACGCTGGTCGACACCGCCGACGTCTACTCCGCCGGCGCGGCGGAGGAGATCGTCGGGCGCTGGCTGGCCGCCCGCCCGGCCGACGTCCGCGACCGCGTGGTCCTCGCCACCAAGGGCCGCTTCCCGATGGGGAACGAGCCCAACGCGCTGGGCAGCTCGCGCCGGCACCTGCGGCGGGCGCTGGACGACTCGCTGCGCCGGCTCGGGGTCGACCACGTCGACCTCTACCAGCTGCACGCGTGGGACCCGCTGACGCCGCTGGAGGAGTCGCTGCGGTTCCTCGACGACGCGGTGTCGGCCGGCAAGGTCGGCTACCCGGGGCTGTCGAACTTCACCGGCTGGCAGGTGCAGCGGGCCGTCGACGTCGCCGAGCGCGACCGGCTGGCCGTCCCGGTCACGCTGCAGCCCAACTACAGCCTGCTGGTACGCGGCACCGAGGCCGAGATCGTGCCCGCCTGCCTGTACAACGGCCTGGGCCTGCTGCCGTGGGGCCCGCTCGCCGGGGGCTGGCTGTCGGGCAAGTACACCCGCGACCAGCGGCCCGAGGGCACCACCCGGCTCGGCGAGGACCCCGCCCGCGGCATGGAGGCCTACGACCGGGTCGGTGCGCGGGACCGCACCTGGGACGTGCTCGAGGCGGTGCAGGACGTCGCCGAGGCGCGTGGGGTGCCGATGCCGCAGGTGGCGCTGGCCTGGCTGCTCGCCCGTCCCGCCGTCAGCTCGGTGATCCTCGGGGCGCGCACGACCGACCAGCTGCGCGGCAACCTGGGCGCCGCGGGCCTGGTGCTGTCGGTCGAGGAGACCGCGCGGCTCGACGCCGTCAGCGACCCGGGCGCGCCCGACTACCCCTACGGCGAGCTGGGGATCGAGCAGCGCAGCCGCTCGCTGTCCGGCTGACCGCCCCGGTGCGCCCGGTGCTGCGCGCGGCGCTGGTCGTCCTCGTCGTGTCCGCCCTCGTCCTGGGCCTGCTGTGGGCCTTCCAGCGCCGCCTGGTGTACCTGCCCGACGACGGCCCGGTGCCCGCCGCGGCCGAGGCCGTCCCCGGCGGCCGCGACGTCACCCTGCGCACCGCGGACGGGCTGCACCTGGGGGCGTGGTTCGTCCCCGGCCCGGCTCCCGGCGCGCCGGTCGTGCTGGTGGCCAACGGCAACGGCGGGCACCGGGGCCTGCGCGCGCCGCTGGCCCGGGCGCTGTCCGGGGCGGGACTAGGCGTGCTGCTGTTCGACTACCGGGGCTACGGCGGCAACCCGGGCAGCCCCAGCGAGGAGGGGCTCGCCCTCGACGTCCGCGCCGCGCGCGACTGGCTGCTCGACGAGGCGGGGGTCGCGCAGGAGCGGCTCGTCTACTACGGCGAGAGCCTGGGCTGCGGGGTGGTCACCGCGCTGGCGCTTGAGCACCCGCCGGCCGGGCTGCTGCTGCGCTCGCCGTTCGTCGACCTCGCCGCCGTCGGCGGCCACCACTACCCGTTCCTGCCCGTCCGGCTGCTGCTGCGCGACCGGTACCCGGTCGCGCAGCAGGTGGCCCGGGTGCGGGTGCCCACGACGGTGGTCCTCGGCGACGCCGACACGATCGTGCCGCCGGCGCAGAGCCGGCGGGTGGCCGAGGCCGCCGCCGGGCTGCACCGGCTGGTGGAGGTCCGCGGCGCCGACCACAACGACGGCGTCCTGCTCGACGGGCAGGCCCTCGTCGCCGCCGTCGTGGAACTCGCGGGTCCGGCCGCCGCGGACTGACCGGCGCCGCCGGTCAGTGCGCCCGCGGGGACCCCGGCCGCGCGCGGAGCCGGTGCAGGAACCGGCCGGGCCGGCCGCGGCGCCGCCGGGCGGGCCCGGCGACCGGGTCGGCCGGTGCGGTCTCCGCCCGGAGCGCGGCCCGCCGCAGCTCCAGGTCGGCGACCTCCGCGCGCAGCGCGACGGCCTCCCGGTGCAGCCGGTCGCGGACGGTGGCCGCCTCGGCGTCGGCCCGCCGGCGCTGCTCGCGCGCGGTCGCGAGCATCCCGACGATCTCGCTGCGCGCCTGCAGCCGCGCGGCGGCCGCGTCGTCGGCGGCCTGCCGGCGGACCGCCTCGGCGTCCTCGGCCGCGCGCCGCGCGACCTCCCGCGCCGCGGCCTCCCGGGCCGCGGCGGCCGCGCGGGCGTCCGCGCGCTCCTGCTCGGCCTCCGCCAGCACCCGCGCGGCCTCGGCGGCGGTCTCCCCGGCGCGGGCGGCCGCCACCGCGAGCACCCGGTCGGCCTCGGCGGCGGCGTCGGCGAGCACCCCGCGGGCGCAGGCGAGGACCTGCCCGGCCTCGGCGGCGGCGGCCTCCCGCTCGGCCCGGCCCTCGGCGCGGATGCCCTCCGCCTCGTCGGCCGCGACGGCGAGCAGGGCGGCGATCCGGCCGGAGACCCGGACCAGCTCCGCGCCCGAGGACGAGTGCGACAGCAGCGCCCGGGCCTCCTCGAGCGCGGCCACGGTCTCCAGGTGCCGGGCCAGCAGGTGCTCGTGCTCCCGGCCGGCGGCGGCGAGCTCGTCCTCGGCCCACCGGACGTAGGTGTCGACCTGGAAGCGGTCGTAGCCGGCCAGGGTGCGGGTGAACATCGGGCCGGCGGCGAGGACGGTGGGCAGGTCACCGGAGACGTTGGGGCGGCGGCTGTCGAGCCGTGGCGCGCCGGCCGGGGGGACCCCGTGGTCGATCTGCAGCTCCGCGCTCATGCTCCCGCCTCTCCCCGCGGGCCGGTCCCGGGGTCCGGGACGCTATGACCGGCGGAACGGGCCGGCACCCGGGACCGGGACGGTCGTCACCCGTGGGCGTCGCCGGGACGCCCGATGGGGCGACCGGGCCGGCGGGCGTCTCTGCTGCGTGACGTCGCCCCGGCGGGTGACAGGACCGGCGCCGGGGCGACGGAGGCGGGCGCGGGCGCGCACGCTGGGGGCATGGCGTCCGACGCGACCCCGCCGGCACCCGGCGACATGACCGTTCCGCTGCTGTTCGGCTGGGAGGGCATCGTCACCGGGGTGCTGCTGCTCGGCGCCGTCGCGGTGCTGTTCCTCGTGGTGGCGTCGGTCCGGGCCGGCCGCAGCGACCGGTCGGACTGGCAGGCCTGGCTCGACGCGCGCTCGGCCGGTGTCACCGCGCCGCCGTCCGGCACCGTCGAGCCCGGGAGGGCGACCGCCGGGGAGTGACCCGCCACGCCCGGCGTTCACGCCGTGCGCACGGCCTCCCGTGCTCGTGTCTGCGTGCTCTTGTCTGCCGTGCGCTTGCCCTGCCGCCCGCCGCGCAGGATGCTGCCCGCATCCGATGCCGGAGCAGGTGGCGCCGTCATCCACCCAGGTTCCGGTCCAGGAACGAGGCGCACGCGCCCGAGCCCCAGGAGGAGCCGGTGACAGCGACCCAGACCCGTACCAGCAGGACCGGCGACAAGCTCTCCGGCCGCGTGGCCTTCGTGACCGGCGGCACCCGCGGCATCGGCGCGGCCATCTGCCGAAGCCTCGCCGCCCAGGGCGCCGACGTCGCGGCCGGCTACAGCGGCAACACCGAGCGGGCCGAGATGTTCGCCCAGGACTTCACCGGCGCCTATCCCGAGAGCCGGATGAGCGTGCACCGCGGCGACATCGCCAGCCCCGAGGACTGCCGGCGCACCGTGGCCGAGGTGATCGAGCGGCACGGCCGGCTCGACATCCTGGTCAACAACGCCGGCATCACCGCCGACCGGACGGTGCTGAAGATGACCGACGACGACTGGCGCCGGGTCATCGACGTCAACCTCTCCGGCGCCTTCTACCTGTCCCAGGCGGCGCTCAAGCACATGCTCGAGCGCGGCAGCGGGCGGATCGTGATGATCTCGTCGGTGATCGGTGAGACCGGCGGCATCGGCCAGTCCAACTACGCCTCGGCCAAGGCCGGGCTGCTGGGCCTGACCAAGACGCTGGCCCGCGAGGCCGCGATGCAGGTGCAGCGTTCGGGCAAGACCGACGGGCTGGGCATCACCGTCAACGCCGTCACGCCCGGCTACACCGCCACCGAGATGCTCGAGAGCGTGCCGGACAAGGTGCTCGAGGGCCTCAAGGCCAAGATCCCGCTGGGCCGGCTCGGCGAGCCGGAGGAGGTCGCCCGCGTCGTGCACTTCCTCGCCGCGGACGCCTCCGGCTACATCACCGGCCAGGTGTGGGGCGTCAACGGCGGGCTCGACATGTAGCCGGCGCCGACGTCCGGCCGGAGGCGCCCATCGACCAGGGAGAGGTACCCGCGCGTGTTCGAACGGATCGCCGTCGTCAACCGTGGGGAGCCCGCCGTGCGGCTCATCCGGGCGGTGCGGGAGCTCGACGCGGAGCACGGGACGCGGACCCGGGTGATCGCGCTGCACACCGAGGCCGAGCGCCGGGCCACCTTCGTGCGCGCCGCCGACGAGGCGGTGCTGCTGGCCGACACCGGCGCGGTCAACCCCTACCTCGACCACGCCGAGCTGGGCCGGGCGCTGCGGGTCAGCGGCGCCGACGCGGCCTGGGTGGGCTGGGGCTTCGTGGCGGAGGACCCCGCCTTCGCCGAACTGTGCGCCGACCTCGGCGTCACCTTCGTCGGGCCGCCGCCGGAGGCGATGCGGCTGCTCGGCGCCAAGATCGAGGCCAAGATGCTCGCCGAGCGGGTCGGCGTGCCGGTCGCGCCGTGGAGCGCCGGCCCTGTGGCCGACCTCGACGACGGCCGGCGGCACGCCGAGGCGATCGGCTACCCGCTCATCGTCAAGGCGCGCAGCGGGGGCGGCGGCCGGGGCATCCGCGTCGTCCGGGCGCCCGGCGAGCTGGCCGAGGCGCTCGAGCGCACCCGCTCGGAGGCGGAGAAGAGCTTCGGCGATCCCGTCGTCTTCATGGAGCGGCTGGTCGAGGGCGGCCGGCACGTCGAGGTGCAGGTGATCGCCGACTCCCACGGCACCGTCTGGGCGCCCGGCGTGCGCGACTGCTCGGTGCAGCGGCGCAACCAGAAGGTCATCGAGGAGTCGGCCTCACCGGCGCTGTCCCCCGAGCAGGACGCCGCGCTGCGGGAGTCGGCGATCGCGCTGGTGCGGGCCGCCGGCTACGTCGGCGCGGGCACCGTCGAGTTCCTGTACCAGCCGCAGGAGCGGCTCACGACCTTCCTCGAGGTCAACACCCGGCTGCAGGTCGAGCACCCGGTCACCGAGGCGACCACCGGCCTGGACCTGGTGAAGCTGCAGCTGCACGTGGCCGCCGGCGGCCGGCTCGAGGGCGGGCCGCCGCCCGCCACCGGGCACGCGGTCGAGGCCCGGCTGACGGCCGAGGACGCCGAGCAGGGGTTCGCCCCCGCGCCCGGCCGCGTGGAGCTGCTGCGGCTGCCCACCGGCCCGGGGGTGCGCGTCGACACCGGCCTGGGCGTCGGCGACGTCGTCCCCCCGCAGTACGACTCGATGATCGCCAAGGTCATCGCCTGGGGCCGCGACCGGCCCGAGGCGCTCGCCCGGCTGCGCTGCGCGCTGCGCGAGACCACCGTCGTGCTCCGCGGCGGGGCGACGACGAAGTCCTTCCTGCTCGACCTGCTCGACCGCCCCGAGGTGGTCGAGGGCACCGCCGACACCGGCTGGCTCGACCGCGCCGGCGTCGTCGGGGGCGACCGCGGCGCCGGGGACGCCTGGGTGGCGCTGGTGCAGGTCGCCGTCGACATCGCCGCCGCCGAGGAGCAGCGCGAGCGGGTCGCCTTCCTGGTCTCGGCGCGCGGCGGCCGGCCGCGGGCGCCGCACGAGGTGGGCCGCACCGTCGAGCTCGGCGTCCGCGGGCAGGTGTACCGGCTCACCGTCGCCACGGTGGGCCACGACCGCTACCGGGTCGGGCTCGACGGCCGCGTCGTCGACGTCGAGGTCGACCGGCTCGGGCCGCTGGAGACCCGGCTGGCCGCCGCGGGGCGGCGCTACGCGGTGGTCGCCGTCGAGGCGCCCGGTTCGTCCCTGGTGGAGGTCGACGGGGTCACCCACCGGGTCGGCCGCGACGTCGGTGGCGTCGTCCGCGCACCGGCCCCGGCGGTGGTCGTCGCCGTCCGGGCCGCGCCCGGCGACGAGGTCGAGGCCGGCGCGCCGGTGGTCGTGCTGGAGAGCATGAAGATGGAGACCCCGGTGCGGGCGCCCTTCGCCGGCCGGGTGCGCGAGGTGCGGGCGGCGGTGAACAGCCAGGTCGACGCCGGCGCGCCGCTGCTGCTGCTCGACCGGGCCGGGGGCGACGTCGAGGAGGCCACCGGCGAGCGGGTGGTGCTGCCCGGTGGCGACGACAAGCCCGAGGGCGACCCGCGCGCGCGGGCGCTGTCCCTGCTGGCCGAGCTGCGCGCGCTGGTCACCGGCTTCGACGTCGGCGCCGGGCACGCCCGGCGGCTGGTCGCCGAGTACGCCGCCGCCCGCGACGAGCTGCCCGCCGACGACGCCCGGCTGCTGTCGGCCGAGCTCGACGTGCTGGTCACCTTCGCCGACCTCGCCGAGCTGTCCCGCAACCGGCCGGCCAGCGAGGAGGAGGAGGCCGACACCCAGGTCCACAGCCCGCGCGAGCACTTCCACGCCTACCTGCACTCCCTCGACGCCGAGCGGGAGGGGCTGCCGGAGGCGTTCCGCGCGCGGCTGCGGCCGGCGCTGGCCCACTACGGCGTCGCCGACCTGGAGCCCGGACCGGCGCTGGAGGAGGCGGTGCACCGGGTGTTCCTGGCCCAGCAGCGCACCGCCGAGCAGCTGCCCGCCGTCTCGGCGCTGCTGGAGCGCTGGCTGACCGCGGACCGGCTGCCCGACGGCCCCTCGCGCCGCGAGATCGGGGAGGTCCTCGACCGGCTGGTGCTGGCCACCCAGCTGCGCCACCCCTCGATCGGGAACCTGGCCCGCGCCGTCCGCTTCCGGCACCTGGAGGAGCCGGTCGTGCGCGCGGCCCGCCAGGAGGTCCTCGACCGGGCCGCCCGGCTGCTCGAGGAGCTCGACGAGGCCGGCGCGCGCGGCGACACCGCGGAGAGCATCCAGCGGATGGAGGCGCTGGTCGCCAGCCCCGAGCCGCTGGTCCGGCTGCTGGCCCAGCGGCTGTCCCGCACGACGACCGTCCCCGACCCGGTGCTGGAGGTCCTGACCAGGCGCTACTACCGCAGCCGCAACCTCGAGGACGTCCGGTCGACCCTGCTCGACGGGGACACCTGCGTCACCGCCGAGTACGCCCTCGGCGGCGACCGGCTGCACCTGCTGGCGCTGATGACCCGCGCGGCGCGGCTGCCGCAGGCGCTGGCCGCGGTGGCCGGCGCGGTGGCCCGGCTCGCCGACCCGGGGCAGACGGTCGTGGACCTCTACGTGGAGTGGCCCGACCGCCCGGCCGACGCCGACGCGCTGTCGGACGCCGTGCGCGACCTGGTCGACGGCGTCCCCGAGCTGCGCGCCGCGCGCCGGGTCACCGTCACCGTCGCCACCCCCGACGGCGGGCCCGACGGCGGCGAGGTGGAGACCCTGACCTTCCGGCCGGGGGAGGACGGCCGGCCGGCCGAGCAGCGGCTGCTGCGCGGCCTGCACCCGCTGACCGCCCGGCGGCTGGACCTGTGGCGGCTGGAGGCGTTCGACGCCGAGCGGGTGCCCTCGCCGGAGGACACCGTGCTGCTGCACGTCACCGCCCGCGACCACCCCAACGACGAGCGGTTCATCGCGCTGGCCGAGGTCCGCGACCTGACGCCGGTGCGCGACGAGCACGGGGAGGTCGTCGGCTTCCCCACGGTCGAGCGCCAGCTGCTGTCCTGCCTCGACGGGCTGCGGCGCGCCCAGTCGCTGCGGCGGTCCCGGCGCCCGCTCGAGCACAACCGGATCCACCTCTACGCCTGGCCCTCGATCGAGGTGCCGCTGGCCGAGGTCGCCGAGTTCGCGCGGACCGCGGCGCCGCTGACCCTCGGCGCCGGGCTGGACCAGATCGTGCTGCTGGCCCGGCTGCAGGAGGAGGCCGGCCGCCCGCCGCGCGACGTGGCGCTGCGCTTCTCCAACGTCCCGGGCACCGGGGTGCGGATGGCGGTCACCGACCGGCCGACCACCCCGCTGCGCCCGCTCGACGACTACACCGAGAAGGTCCTCAGCGCGCGGGCCCGCGGCGCCCCCTACCCCTACGAGCTCAGCACCCTGCTGGCCGGCCCCGGCGGCTCGTTCGTCGAGCACGACCTCGACGACGGCGGCCGGCTGGTGCCGGTGGACCGTCCGCCGGGGCAGAACCGGGCGGGGGTCGTGGTCGGGCTGGTGAGCACGCCGACGGAGCGCTACCCGGAGGGGATGACCCGGGTGGCCCTGTTCGGCGACCCCACCCGCGCGCTGGGCACGGTCGCCGAGCCCGAGTGCGCCCGGATCGTGGCCGCGCTCGACCTCGCCGAGGAGCGCGGCATCCCGGTCGAGTGGTTCGCGCTGTCCTCGGGCGCCCGCATCTCGATGGACAGCGGCACCGAGAACATGGACTGGGTCTCCCGCGCGCTGCGCCGGATCATCACGTTCACCCAGGCCGGCGGCGAGGTCAACGTCGTCGTCACCGGCATCAACGTCGGCGCCCAGCCGTACTGGAACGCCGAGGCCACGATGCTCATGCACACCCGCGGCATCCTGGTGATGACCCCGGACAGCGCGATGGTGCTGACCGGCAAGCACTCGCTGGACTACTCCGGCGGGGTGTCGGCGGAGGACAACTTCGGCATCGGCGGCTACGACCGGGTCATGGGGCCCAACGGGCAGGCGCAGTACTGGGCGCCCGACCTCACCGGCGCCCTCGACGTCCTGGCCCGGCACTACGACCACACCTACCGCGCGCCGGGGGAGCGGTGGCCGCGGCCGGCCGGCACCGCCGACCCGCGCGACCGCGACGTGCGCACCTTCCCGCACCAGCACCCCGACAGCGACTTCACCACGGTCGGCGACGTCTTCTCCGCCGAGGCCAACCCCGAGCGCAAGAAGGCCTTCGACATCCGCACCGTGATGCGGGCGGTGACCGACCAGGACCACCCGGTGCTCGAGCGGTGGGCCGGCATGGCCGACGCCGACACCGCCGTCGTGCTCGACGCGCACCTCGGCGGGCACCCGGTGTGCCTGCTCGGCGTGGAGTCCCGGCCGATCCCGCGGCGCGGCAGCCGCCCCGCCGACGGCCCCGACCAGTGGACGGCGGGCACGCTGTTCCCCCGCTCGTCGGCGAAGACCGCCCGCGCGATCAACGCCGCCAGCGGCAACCGGCCGCTGGTCGTGCTGGCCAACCTGTCGGGCTTCGACGGGTCACCGGAGTCGCTGCGCAACCTGCAGCTGGAGTACGGGGCGGAGATCGGCCGGGCCATCACCAACTTCGACGGCCCGATCGTGTTCTGCGTGGTGTCCCGCTACCACGGGGGCGCCTTCGTCGTCTTCTCCGGGGCGCTCAACGAGCAGATGCAGGTGCTGGCCGTCGAGGGCTCCTACGCGTCGGTGATCGGCGGCGCGCCGGCCGCGGCCGTCGTCTTCTCACGCGAGGTGGACCGGCGCACCGCCGCCGACCCCCGGCTGCGCGAGCTGGAGGCGGCCCTCGCCGCGGCCGACGCCGTCGAGCAGGCGCAGCTGCGGGCCCAGCTGGCCACCGTCCGCAGCGCCGTGCGCTCGGAGAAGCTCGGCGAGGTGGCCGCCGAGTTCGAGGCCGTCCACGACATCGAGCGCGCCCGCCGGGTGGGCTCGGTCCACGACATCGTGCCCGCCGCCGAACTGCGGCCGCGCCTCATCGCCGCCGTCGAGCGGGGGATGGAGCGCGCCGTCAGCCGCTGACCCCGACAGGGAGGACCTCCCGTGAACGCCTTCGTCCTGAACCGGCACGGCCGCATGGTGTTCCCCTCGAACGTCATGCCCGAGCTGGACTTCTCCACCCTGGAGACGCTCGACCAGCTCGACAGCGTCATCCGGCGCGACTTCGAGACCAAGGCGCCCAGCGGCACCGAGATCCTGAACAAGGTGCGCACCGGCGCCTACGCGACCCGCTACGACCTCATGCGGGACGTCGCCCTCAACCTGTTCTGGGCCAACCGGTTCTCGATCACGATGTACGACAAGCGGCCCACCCGCTGGGCCGACGTCCCCCGGACCCGCGACGACGTGTTCCTGCCGGTGCTGCGGCCGTGGGAGGACGGCGAGACCAAGATCGCCGCCGTCGAGCAGGCGTACCCGACGCTGCCGGCGCGGTGGGACGCCGAGGTGGAGGACCGGGTCTTCGGGGTCCTCTTCGACGTCTACGGCCACCGCCGGCACCAGGCCACCACGCTGCCGGCGGTCAAGCCGACGGTCGGCGAGTTCCTCGAGCAGTCGGGCGCGCTGACCTTCCGGCTGGCCTCCTACGACCCCGACCACCCCGTCTACAGCTACGACGACATCGTCGACTGCGACGAGGAGGTGCCCGAGCTCGAGGCGCTGCACCGCTGGGCGATGGTGCTGCACAACCAGTACCCCTGGGACCGCTCGCAGGTGGAGCTGGCCGAGGCGGGCGCGCTCCGCGACGACGACTGGGTGGTGGCGTTCCACCCGCGGGACAAGGAGGTGCGCGGGTTCCTGCGCCGGCTGCGCGCCGCGGTCCCGCCGCGGCACGCGCCCGCGCCGCGGGAGTCGCGCCCGCCGGTGCGGCCGTTCCCGGCGGTCGACGTCCGGGCGCGGTTCGCCGTCCGCCCGCGGCTGGAGGCGCTGGTGGCGGTGCACGGCGACCAGGTGTGCAGCAACGAGGACCTGATCCGCAACACCGCCTACAACTGGTCGCCGATGAGCGCCGCGGAGATCGCGGCCAAGACCGGCATCGAGGCGCGCCGCTACAGCTCGCTGCCGCTGGAGGAGCTGGCCCTCCAGGCGGCCGAGGGGGCGCTGGCGAAGGCGGGGCGGGAGCCGGAGGAGATCGGCGCGGTGCTGGTGTGCACGTGCACCAGCTCGCGGCTGATCCCGTCGCTGGCCACCTACCTGTGCGGCCAGCTCGGCATGCACCAGGTGTACGCGGCCTACGACCTGATCGCCGCGTGCGCGGGCATGCCCTACGGCGTCGCGGACGCCACCCGGCTGCTGCAGGAGGTGGAGCGGCCGGTGCTGGTGGTCTGCGCGGAGAAGTTCTCGGACAAGATCGGCAACGTCCGGACGTCGCGGATGATCTTCGGGGACGGCGCGGCGGCCCTGGTGGTGGGGCCGGCGCCCGAGGGCAGCGACGGTGACGTCGAGGTGCTCAAGACCTACGCCAGCGGCCCGGCGAGCGAGGTCAACTCGATCCTGTGGCCCAACCCGGAGTTCGACAACAACATCACCGTGTTCGGCCCGCAGGTGAAGGCGCTCGCCGGGCGCTACCTGGGCCAGATGATCGAGGAGCTCGAGCAGCTGCCGGCGCCCGACGGCCGGGACGGGTCGCTGATGGACGCGATCGACCTGATCGTGCCGCACCAGGCGAACAAGACGATGGTGGTGCAGCTGGCCGAGCGGGCCGGGCTGTCGGCCGACCAGCTCTACTTCGACATCGACCAGGTCGGCAACACGTCGTCGGCGAGCATCCCGCTGGCGATCCACGACGCCGTGCGCGACGGGGTCATCACCGAGCCGGTGCGGGTGTTCGCGCCTGGCTTCGGTGCGGGTGCCGTGGCCGGGTACGCGGTGCTGCGCGTCGACCCGGCGGTGGTCGCGGTCTCGACGCCGTCGGCGCCGCACGAGCAGGGCGCCGACATGCCGACCCCTCCGCCGTCCGACGAGACCCGGTCGGCCTCGGAGGGCATGCAGGAGGCGTTCGGCTGACCGCCCGCGCCGGGGTCTCGGCCCGGTGTGCGGGACCGGGCCGGGACGTCTGCTCGGGCGGGATCAGAAGGGCGGTGGGTCGTCGGCCGGGTTAGCGGATGGAGGGAGTGGTCTGGTGTCGTCCGGTGGCGGGTCGGGCGCTGCCGCTGCCGGGGGTGGTCGCACCCCGGGTGGCCGGGTCGTTCTCGTGATGCCGGACGGTGTGGTGACCGTCAGGGTGCCGTCGGGGCCCATGACGAAGCGCCAGCCGCGGGCAAAGGTCTTGAGCCGGTGGTGGCTCCGGCACGGGCAGCACAGGTTGGCGCAGTCGGTGACCCCGCCGCAGGCGTGCGGGACGACGTGGTCGGCGTCGGCCCAGCCCACCCGCTGCCCGCAGGTGGGGAACCGGCAGGCGCGGTCGCGGGTGCGCACGAACACCTGCTGCGCCGCCGACGGCGTGTAGCGGTCGACCGGGTCGGGCCGGTCCAGCACCGGGCACCCGCACTCCTGGCCCCGGTGGCGGTCGCAGCCGCGGGCGGCCAGCCGGCGCAGCCGGTCCAGCGTGCCGGTGGCCCGCAGCGTGCCGTCGGCGTCGGTCAGCGCCACCGTCACCGACCCGCCCTCGGGCGCCCGCACGCCGAGCGCGTCCAACTCGGCCAGCAGCTCGCGCAGGTGGGCGGCGGTGATGGGTAGCCCGTTGACCTCCCCGGCCTCCTGGCGGTGGCCGGCCAGCGCGGCGAGGCCGGCGATGATGGTCAGGTGCGCGGTCACCGCCGGACGGTCGGTCTGCCAGGGCCGCTGGATCAGGTCGGCGAACACCGCGCAGCGCAGCTCGCCGATGGGACGCTCGTCGCCGTCGGCCTTGAGCATCCGGGCCAGGCCGTCGATGACCGCCTCGCAGGCGGCGGCCACCTCGGCGGGCAGCTCGGCGGCCAGCGTGGCCATCCCCTCCAGCGGGGAGGGGTCGATGTGCACATCGGCGCGCCGCTTCGCCTGCTCCTTCCGCCGGCCGACGGCGTCGGCGTCCAGGTCGAGCAGCAGGGCGAGGGCCTGCTTCTTGAGCCGGCCCACCGTCCACTGCGCGGCCTCCGGGAGCAGCGCCGCCTCGATCCGCCGGGCGATCCCCGCCGGGGCGTGCTCGAGCACGTCGCCCAGCGCCCGGGCGCGGGCCTCGTCGAGGGTGCCGGCGGCCAGCGCGGCCCAGGTGGCGGGCAGCTTCTCCCGGTACACCCACGCCCGGTGCGCGAGGTGGTTGGCGGTGCCCCGGCCGCAGTTGAGCACCAGCGCCAGCTCGGCGGTGAAGAACTCCGACACCCCGGGCAGCTCGGTGTCGGGCTTCCACGACCGCACACCCGGCGCGCCCGGCGGCGGATCGTCGTCATCGGGACTGTCGTCGGCCAGCCCGAGCACCAGCTCGGCCTCGTAGGCGGCGGTCATCGCCTTGAGCGCGGCGACCCGCTGCAGCTCGGCCGCCTTCTGCTCCCGAGACAACAGCGACACCGGCAGCCGCGCCAGCCGGACCGGCCGGTGCAGGCTCGCCTCGACCAGCGCGCGCTCCACGAGCGACCCGGCACCGGCGACCTCCTCCACGACGCCGAACCTACGGAGCGGGTACGACAATTTGCGCAGGTCAGCACGGCGGACGGGGACCAGCAACGAGGTCGGCGGTCCGGCCCAGCGCGACCCAGATCGCGTCGGCGACGTCGTCGGGGTCCTCGTGCTCCCAGAACCGGAGCACCCGCCAGCCCAGCCCGGTGAGGACGGCGTCGGCGCGGCGGTCGCGGCCCATGATGCGCGTCCTGACCGCGGGACCGTCCGCCTCGGCAATGGTGTTGCGTCACCGTCTCCCGGGCTCCTAGCGTCGCGCCGCTCGCGTGGGGGAGGAGCCCCTGCTCCCCGGGAGCCCGGAACGGAGGTGCGAGCGGATGACGTGCCGCCTCGTCGCGCTGGAGTTCGACGCGATCGACCCGTCTCGTCTCGCACGGTTCTGGGCCGGCGTCCTGCGCTGGGAGACCGCCGAGGAGTCCTCCGGCGCCGTCGGGCTGCTGCCTCCCGACGACACCGGGTTCGGGATCCGGTTCGTCCCCACTCAGGAGCCCAAGGTGGGCCTGAACCGGGTGCACCTCGACCTCACGAGCGCCTCCCTCGGGGACCAGCGGCAGACGGTGGCGCGGGCGCTGGACCTCGGCGGCCGGCACCTGGACGTCGGTCAGCTCCCGGAGGAGGAGCACGTGGTGCTGGCCGACCCGGAGGGCAACGAGTTCTGCGTCATCGAGCCGGGCAACGGCTTCCTCGCCGACTGCGGCTTCATCGGCGCGCTCGCATGCGACGGGTCGCAGCAGGTCGGGTACTTCTGGCGCGACGCGCTCGGGTGGCCGCTGGTGTGGGACCAGGACCAGGAGACGGCGATCCGCTCACCGCACGGCGGCCCGAAGATCACCTGGGGCGGTCCGCCCGTGGCCCCGAAGACGGGCCGTAACCGGCTGCGCTTCGACGTCGCGCCACCACCCGATGGCGACCAGCGGGCCGAGGTCGATCGGCTGGTCACGCTCGGGGCGACCCGGCTGGACGCCGGACGCAGCGACGCCCACGAGGTGCCGATGGCCGATCCCGACGGCAACGAGTTCTGCGTGCTGCCTCCGGACCGGGTCACGGTCCGCCGCTGAGCAGCCCCTCCACGACGTCGGCGAGCTCGGCCACCGGGCGTCGTCCGTCCAGCTCGAGGCCCGCGCCTCGGCGCAGGAGCGGCTCGACATCCGCGAGGTCGCGCGCGATCTCGGCCCGGTCCTCCGGCGTCCGGCCGTAGGGGTTCCCCGCCCGGGTCCGCACCCGCCCCAGCAGCACGGAGAGCGGCGCGCTGAGCAGCACGACGTGCTCGAAGCGGTCGTAGAAGCGGCCCTGGTTCTCCACCGTGCCGGAGACGACCACGTCACGGTGGGTGTCCAGCAGCCGGCTCATGCGCGGCTCGTCCCACGTGCGATCGGGGAGCTCCCAGCCGTCGACGTCGGTGTCCACCGTCCGGTGTCCCCGGCGGCGAAGCTCGTCCAGGAGCGTCGTCTTCCCCACGCCCGACATCCCCGTCACCAGCACCCGCGTCATCGCGGGCACCGTAGCCGCCGGACCGGCGGGCCCGGGGAGCGCGACGGCGGACCTCAGGAGGGCACGCGGTCCCGGACGTAGGAGCCCGGCGCCGGCTCCAGCGGCGGGTGGGCCGCGCTGCCCAGCGCGGAAGGCGCCGGCACCTCGTCGCCGGAGTGCTCGACCGCCCAGTCCGACCAGGGCTCCCACCAGCTGCCGGTGTGCTCCTCGGCGGCCGCCCGCCAGGCGTGCGGGTCGGGTCCGGGCTCCCCGCCGGTCCAGTAGCGCGCCTTCGGGTTGCCGGGCGGGTTGACCAGGCTCTGGATGTGCCCGCTGTTGCTGAGCACGAAGGTGCTCGGCCCCGACAGCAGCTGGGTGGTCCGGTAGCAGCCGTCCCAGGGGGTGAGGTGGTCGGTGAGCGCGCCGGTCACGAAAGTCGGGATCGTGATCCGGCTCAGGTGCACCGGCGTGCCGAGCACCCGCAGCGCTCCGGGGGTGACCAGCGCGTTGTCCCGGAAGATCTCGAGGAACTGCTCGTGCAGCCGGGCGGGCAGGTTCGTGCCGTCGGCGTTCCACGCGAGGATGTCGAACGCGGGCGGGTCCTCGCCCATGAGCCACTGCCGCACCAGGTAGTTGAAGACCAGGTCGTCGGGGCGCATCCAGGTGAACACCGAGCCCATCTGCCGGGCGGTGATGACCCCCTGCCGGCGGGAGTTGCGCCGGGCGACCTCGAGCAGCCGCGGGCCGGAGAACGCGCCGAGCGGGGCGCGGCTGGCGAAGTCGAGCAGGGTGACGGCGTAGCCGGCGGCGTGCACGCGGTCGTCGCCGGTGGCCGCGAGGTGGTTGAGCGCCGTCGTCATGACCTGCCCGCCGGCGCACAGCCCGAGGGTGGTGACGTCGGGGGAGCCGGTGACCTCCCGGGCGACGTCGACGGCGGTGACGACGCCCTGCGCGTACTCGTCCAGGCCCCACTCGGCCTGCTTCCGCGTCGGGTTGCGCCAGCTGACCATGAAGACCTGCAGGCCCCGGCTGACGGCGTACTCGACCAGGCTGCGCCCCGGCCGCAGGTCGAGGAAGTAGAAGCGCCCGATCGGCGGCGGGACGATGACCAGCGGGCGGGTCCGCACCCGCTCGGTCGACGGCGTGTACTGGACCACCTCGACGACGTCGTCGCGGTGGACGACGGCGCCCGGGGTGACGCCCAGGTCCCGGCCCACCTCGAAGGCGCTGCGGTCGACCTGGGCGGGCAGCCCGCCGTTGCGCACCAGGTCGCGCAGCACGTTCCGGGCGCCGCGGAGCAGGCTGAGCCCGGCGGTGTCGAACGCCCGCTTGAGCGCCGCCGGGTTGCCGGCCAGCGTGTTCGTGGGGGCCATCGCGCTGGTCAGCGCGTTGAACACGAAGCGCACCTGCTCGACCTCGCGCCAGTCGGCGCCGCCGGCCTCGAAGTCGTCGACGAGGCGGCGCAGGGACGCCGACGCGGCCACGTAGGACTGCGCGAGCCGGCGGTAGCCCGGGTGCAGCGACCACGCCGGGTCGGCGAAGCGGGCGTCCTTCGGGGCGGGCGCGATCTCGTCGGTGCCGCGGAGGATCCGGGCGGCGTCCCGTCCCAGCCGCACCGTCTCCCGCGCGAGCGGGCGGGGCTGGGCGAGGGTGGCCACGACACCGCGGACCATGCCGCGCGTCGTGGGCAGGGGGACCGGCTCGCCGCCCTCGACCGGGACGGTCGTCGCCGCGGGGTCCTCCTCCCGGCTCCGGCCGGGTGCGGGACGCGGGCGTGGTGGTGTCGTCGTCACGGGACCCCCTTGTGAGCCGGATCACACGCCGATGACCGTACCGGCGTCCGCCGGTGCGGGGGAGCCCTGGCCGGGGACCGGCTCCGCCCGGCCGCCGTCGGCCCGGTCAGGCCCCGGCGCCCGCCCGCCGGTGGGCCGCGGCCACGCCCCGGGTGGGCAGCCGCACCCGCAGCACCGTCTCGCCCGGCCGGAGGTCGATCGCGATGTCCCCGCCGTGCCGGTCGACGATCCGCCGGGAGATGTCGAGCCCCAGCCCGGTGCCCTGCCCGACTCCCTTGGTCGTGAAGAAGGGGTCGAAGGCGTGCGCCTGGGTCTCCGCCGACATCCCGCCGCCGGTGTCACCGATCTCCACGACCACCGCCGCGTCCGGCTCCAGGCGCGTGGCGACGCGCAGCGTCCCCGCCTCGCCCATGGCGTCCAGGGCGTTGGTGAGGAGGTTGGTCCACACCTGGTTGAGCTCGGCGGCGAGGGCCTCGATGCGAGGCACCCCGGCGCCGTAGTCCCTCACGACGGTCACGCCGGCGGGGATGCGGTGCGCGAGCATCGCCAGGGTGCTGTCGAGCCCCTCGGTCAGGTCGGTCAGGTGCACGGCGGCGCGGTCGAGCTGGGAGTAGGACTTGACCGCCGCGACCAGCTCGGAGATCCGCCGGGTGGACTCCTTGACCTCCGCCAGCAGCCCGGTCGCCGTCAGCGTGCCGGCCACCCAGTCCAGCCCCGCCTCGAGCCGCTCCGGGTCGAGCGCCGCGGCCACCTGCTCGGCCCACGCGACGTCGGCGCCGGCCCCGGCGAGGGTCGGGGCCAGCACCCAGTCGCGGGTCACCCCGTGCTCCGAGAGCCAGTCCGCGAGCTCGTCCTCGCGGTCGGCGAGGGCCATCGGGGCCAGCGGCGGCCGGCTGTCGAGGTCGCGGCGCAGCGCGTCGAGGTGGGTGAACTGCTCGTCGGTGACCGCGGCCGCGGTGAGCCGGCGCATCGCGGCGAGCACGTCGGCGTGGGCCTCGCCGAGCGCGTCGACCGCCCGGGTGGCCGCGGCGGCGGGGTTGTTCAGCTCGTGCGCCAGCCCGGCGGCCAGCTTCCCGAGGGCGGCGAGCGCCTCGCGCTGCCGGGCCATCGACTCGTAGTTGCGGGCCGACCGGGACACGCCCTCGATGAGGGGCAGGCCGAGCGGGAAGCGCGCGGCCCACAGCCGGCGCAGCTCGTCGGCGGGGACCCGCAGGACCCGCCCGGCCGACGTCGCCCGGCCGGTGGCCAGGTAGGCGCCGTGCTCGTCCCACGCCCGGAACCCGCCCGCCCAGCGCCCGGGCACGTCCATGGTCCCCAGCCGCGTCTCGTCCGGCCCGACGTGGCGGATCAGGTCGATGCAGCCCTGCAGCAGCACCCACCAGGACAGCGCCGGGTGGTCCTCCTCGAACAGGACGTCGCCGCACGCGAACTCGACCTCGGTGCCGGCGTCGAGGAGCGCGCGCAGCTGGTCGTCGTCGCTGCCGGCGAAGAGGCCCAGCCCGCGCAGGTCGTCGAGGTCTGCGGGCATGGTTCCCCCTCCGGTGGCCGGGCGACGCCCCGGAGCATGCTCGCCTCGCCCGGTCCCCGACAGCCCCCCGCACACGGCACCGACGACGCGGCGCCGGAGGAGGCTGTCCCGATGGACATCACCACCGTCGACGACCGCCACCTCTACCGCGGCCGGGTCGTGGTCCAGACCTGGCGGACCCGACGCGGCAGCTGGAACTCCCGGGGCGGATCGTCCGGTTCGGGCCTGCCGGCTGGCTGACCGTCGTGGCGGCGCCGACGGAGGACGCCGAGATCGAGGTCCACCCGATCGGCCGCGTCCTGGCGGTCACCGACCTGCGCGAGGCCACGGCCGCCGGGTGAGCACGCCGCTCGGCGTCCCCTCAGACGAGCACGCGCCGCCCGTGGACGCCGTCGGCGGCCTCGGCGGCCAGCAGGATCCGGCGGGCCGGGCGGTAGCGGCCCTCGCGGAGGCTGCGGGCCTTGGCCGGGTCGGTCGCGGCGAGGTGCGCGCTGGCGGCGAGCGCGGCGCTGTTCTCGGCCAGCCCGACCAGGCGGCCGAGCGGGTGGGCGGCGGAGCGGCGGATCAGCCCGGAGATGTAGGGCTCCCCGGGGCGCGGGGTGACCGCGTCGACCGCCTCGACGACGACCTCCGGCACCCCGAGGGCGCGCAGCCGGTGCAGGTCGTAGCGGCGGGCCGGGTCGGGGTGGTCGCGGGTGGCCTCGACGACGTCGCGCAGCAGCCCGGCCATCTCGGCGTGCGGGCCGTAGCGGCGCAGCGCCTCGGCGATCGGCCGGAGGGACGCGAGATAGAGGTCGCGGCCCTGCTCGTCCACCTGCCCCTCGTGCGCCGCCAGCGCGAGGAGGTGCGCGTCGGCGACGGTGAAGGCCACCTCGCGAGGTTAGGCGGGCGCCGCGGGCCCCGGGGTCAGGCGGGGCCCGCGGCGCCCGGGATCACCCGGCGTCGCGGCGCAGCAGCGACCACCCGCCGGCCACCAGCGCGGCGGCCGACCAGCCCACGAGCAGCGCGGCGGCCTTCCCCGCGGACATGTCCGGCTCGCCGAGCAGCGTCCAGATCGCACCCGACCCCGGCAGCAGCTCGCCGAGGTCGGCCATCCACTGCACCCCGAACGCCGGCAGCAGCAGGGGCAGCACCAGCTGCAACAGGAACACCGCCGCGAGGGCCCCGGCGGTGCTGCGCAGCAGCAGCCCGGCGCCCACGGCCAGCGCGCCGCCGGAGGCGAGGACCGCGGCGACCCGGCCCAGGCTGTCGGCCAGCTCCGCGGCCGACAGCGTCAGCTCCGGTGCGAGCGACCACGCGGCGACGTCGGCGGCCAGCGCCAGCAGCACACCGGCGACGGTGACGACGACGACCGGCACCGCCACCCGTGCCGCGAACAGCACACCGCGCCGCGACGTCCACTGCAGCGTCGGCCCGATCGCCCCGGTGGCGTACTCGGCGGTGACCGCGAGCAGCGCCAGCACGAGCAGCGCGAACTGGCCGGGCAGGACGCCGAACTCGCCGGCGAACGTGGCCGGGAGGGCACCGCCGACGGCCTGCGGCGCGTCGGCCTCGTCGTAGGCGGCCAGGGCGCCGAGGCCGACCACGGTGACCGCGGCGGCGAGCAGGCACCACCAGGTCGTCCGGACCGTCCGCAGCCGCAGCCACTCGGCCGCCGCGGCCCGGGCCAGGACCGTGGGCGTGCCCGGCTCCGCGGGCCGGGCGGCGAGCGTCGCGGCGGTCACCGCGGTGCCCCGACCGGCGCGGCGTCGGCCACCCGGTACTCGACGCTGGGCCCGGTCAGGTCGAGGTAGGCCTCCTCGAGGGAGGCGCGCTCCTCGGCGAGCCGGTGGACGGCGACCCCGGCGGCCAGCGCCGCGTCGCCCACCGTCTCCGCGGCCGCGTCGTCGACGAGCAGATCGCCGTCGTCGGCGGGGGTGACCCGCAGGCCCTGCCGCCGCAGCGCCTCGGCCAGCCGCCCGGCCGACGGCGTCCGGACGCGGACCCGCTGCCCGGCGCCGCTGCCGCGCAGCACCTCCGCCACCGACGCGTCGGCGACCAGCCGGCCGCGGCCGACGACGACCAGGTGGTCGGCGGTCTGCTCCATCTCGCTCATCAGGTGGCTCGACAGCAGCACCGTGCGCCCCTCACCGGCCAGCTGCCGGACCAGGCCGCGGACCCAGCGGACGCCGTCGAGGTCCAGGCCGTTCATCGGCTCGTCGAACAGCAGCACGCCGGGGTCACCGAGCAGCGCGGCGGCGATGCCCAGCCGCTGGCGCATGCCGAGGGAGTAGCCGCGGACCCGCCGCCGGGCCGCCGGGCCGAGCCCCACCAGGTCGACCACCTCGTCGACCCGCCGCACCGGGATGCCCGCGGTGCGGGCGGCCACCCGCAGGTGGTCGCGGCCGCTGCGCCCGGGGTGGACGGCGCCGGCGTCGAGCAGCGCGCCGGCGGTGCGCAGCGGCTCGCCCCGGCCGGCCAGGGGGCGGCCCTCGACCAGCGCCCGGCCGGCGGTCGGCCGGTCGAGGCCCAGCACCATCCGCATCGTGGTGGACTTGCCCGCGCCGTTGGGCCCGAGGAAGCCGGTCACCCGGCCGGGCAGGACGTCGAAGGTCAGGTCGTCGACGGCGCGCACGGCGCCGTACTGCTTGGTGAGCCCGCGGACGGTGATCACGTGCGCGGCCCCGGAGGACGGCGGCGGTCGCACCGCCGCGGGGAGGCAGGAGTCATGACGACGAGGGTGTCGGGACCGGCCGCCGGTGCGGATCACCCCGCAGCGCCGACCCGGGTCCCCCCGGCGGGGGAGGCCGGAAGTGCACCGGCGGGGGAGTCGCCGGGCCGCCCGGCGGGCCACGATCGCACCATGACCCGGACGACGGCGACCTGGACGACGGCGGCCGCGACCTCGCCACCGCCCGGGCGGCCGGGGGCGTTCGGGCCCCGGGTGCGCGCCCTGCTCGTCGCCGCCCGCCCCGGCTGGCCCGGGCGGGCGCTCTACGCCCTGGCCTCGCTGCCGCTCGCCGCGGCGTACGCGGCGCTGTTCGCCGGCCTGGTCGGCTCGGTGGTCGCGATCGTCTACGGCGTCGGCGTGCTGCTCGTCCTGCTGGTGCTCGCGGTGGCGCGCGGGCTGGCCGGCGTGGAGCGGCGGCTGGCGCGCACCCTGCTCGCGGTGGACGTGCCCACCGGCGAGCGGGTGCGCCGGCAGCGCGGCGCCGTCCGCCAGGTCCGGCGGCTCGTGCTGTCTGCCGGCACCTGGCGGGCGCTGGGCTGGCTCGGCGCCCGGGTGCTGCTCGGGGCCGCCACGTTCGCGACCCTGCTGTTCGGCGCGGCCGCGTTCGTCGCGCTCGGGTGGGAGACCGACTGGAACGCCGTCACCGCGCTGCCGCTGCTGGCGCTCATGGCCGCCGTCGTCGGGGTGACGCTGCTGGTGCTGGAGGTCCTGGTGCGCCTGGCCGCCGCGGCGGCCCCCCGGCTGCTGGGGACCGCACCCGAGCAGCACATCGCCGCGCTGCAGCAGACCTCCCGCCGGCTGGCCGACCGCAACCGGCTGGCCCGCGACCTGCACGACACCATCGGGCACGCGCTGACCGCCAGCCTGCTGCAGGCCACCGCCGCCCGGCGCACGCTCACCCCGGTCGGCGACCGGCCGGTGCAGCCGGACTTCGCCCGGCAGGCCCTGGAGCACATCGAGACCAACACCCGCACCGCGCTGGCCGAGCTGGACCGGGTGCTCAACGTGCTGCGCGACGCCGGCGCGCCGCGGGACCCGGCCCCGTTCGCCGCCCCCGCGCTCGCCGACCTCGAGGACCTGCTCGCCGGCCTGCGCGACGGCGGCCTGCCGGTGGCGCTGGTGGTCGACGGCGAGGTCGACGACGTCCCGGCACCGCTGCAGGAGCTGGCCTACCGCGTCGTCCAGGAGGGCACCACCAACGTGCTGCGGCACGCGGGGTGCCCGCTCACCGTGGCCCAGGTGGCGCGCGGGGACGGCGTCCTGGTCGTCCGCGTCTGCAACGAGCGGGCCTCGCAGCTCGACAGCCGGCCGGGACCCGGCGGCGGGCGGGGCCTGGCGGGCCTGCGGGGGCGCGTGGCGGCCGCCGGCGGGGAGCTGGCCGCGGAGCCGACACCGTCGGGCGGGTTCGAGCTGCGCGCCACCCTGCCGCTGCCGGGCGCCGCGTGACCGCGCCGGCGCTGCGCCTGATGCTGGTCGACGACGACGTGCTCGTCCGCTCCGGTCTGCGGGTGATCCTGGAGAGCGAGCCCGGCTTCACCGTCGTGGGCGACGCCGGCACCGGCCGCGAGGCGCTCGAGGTCGCCGCCCGCACCGACCCCGACGTCGTCCTCATGGACGTGCGGATGCCCGACCTCGACGGCATCGCCGCCACCGCCGAGCTGGTGGCCCGCGACCCGCAGCGGCCGCGGGTGCTGGTGCTGACCACCTTCGAGGACGACGACTACCTGTTCCGCTCGCTGCAGGCCGGGGCGAGCGGCTTCGCCCTCAAGCGGTCCGACCCCGACGAGCTGGTCGACGCGATCCGGGTCGTGGCGCGGGGGACCTCGCTGGTGCTGCCCGACCTGACCCGGCGGCTGATCGCCGCGCACACGCCGGCCCGGCCGCGCGGCGCGGCGGCGATGCCGGAGCTCACCGGGCGCGAGGCCGACGTGCTGCGCCTGGTCGCCGGCGGCCTGTCCAACGCGGAGATCGCCGCGGGGCTGCACCTGAGCCGCGAGACGGTCAAGACCCACGTCAGCAGCGTGCTGCTCAAGCTCGGCGCCCGGGACCGGACGCAGGCGGTGATCGCCGCCTACGAGCGCGGCTTCATGACGCCGTGAGGCGGCCGGACCGGGTCCCCGCCGCGCGTCCGGTGCCCCGGTCGGCACAGGACCCGGCGGGAGTCGCTCAGTCGACGGCGGTGGCCTCGATCTCCACCATCATCTCGGGGAAGGCCAGCCGGGTCACCCCGAGCAGCGTGCTGGTCGGCCGCACGCCGGCCGCTCCGAACCGCCCGACCAGCTCCTCCCAGCACCCGACCATCGCGTCGACGTCGGTGGCGTAGACGGTGAGGCGGACCACGTGGCCGAGCGTCATCCCGGCCTCCCCGAGCACCGTCTCGAGGTTGTCGAGGGCGAGCGACACCTGGGCGGGGAGGTCACCCTCGTGCTGCGGCGTGCCGTCGGCGGCCGTGGCCGCCTGCCCGGAGACCACCAGCAGCCGGCCGGCGTGCTCGACGAGCTGCCCCTGGTCGATCCCGTAGTCCAACGACCACGACCAGGGGTTCACCGGTGTCCGGGTGGCGGCCATGGCGGTCCTCCCCTCCACTCGCCACCCCGCTGGTGGCGACGCGGAGGTCAGCGTGGCCCGGGCGGGACGGACCCGGTGCCCGCGCTCCCCGCGGCCGGCCGACACGGCGCCGGAGTCGACCCTCCGCACCCCGAGCGGTTCGCTCCGTGACCCGGCCGGCGCCGGAGGCACCCGGTGTCCTCAGGCCGGCCGGTCGGCGGCGGCGTACCAGGCGGCCAGCCGCGTGAAGCCCTCCTCGAGGGACACCTCGGGGCGCCAGCCGAGCGCGGCCCGCGTGCGCCGCTGGTCGAACCAGTGCGCGGTGCTCAGCTGCTCGGCGAGGAAGCGGGTCAGCGGCGGCGTCGAGCGCCGGTCGGTCGCGGCCCAGACCCCCTCGACGACGGCGCCGGCCAGCCACGCCGCCCGGGCCGGCACGCGGCGCCGCGGGCCCGGTGCGCCGGCCGCGCCGCACAGCCGGGTCAGCAGCTCCCCGATCGGGCGGGGCTCGCCGTTGCTGACCACCAGCGCCTCGCCGTGGACCGGGCCGCACGCGTCGACGGCGGCGACCAGGGCCGCGGCGGCGTTGTCGACGTAGGTGGTGTCGACCAGCGCCGCGCCCGAGCCGACCAGCGGCAGCCGGCCGGCCCGGCCCCGCGCGACGATCCGCGCCACCAGCTGCTCGTCGCCGGGGCCCCACACCAGGTGCGGCCGCACGGCGAGCACCGCCAGGCCGGGGGAGTCGGCGGCCAGGGCGAGCACCTCCGCCTGTGCCTTCGACCGCGCGTAGTGGCCCCGCGCCGCGGCCGGGTCCGCGGGGTCCGCGCCGGCTCCGGAGAGCGGGTCGCCGGCGTGCGCGACCGACGGTGAGGACACGTGGACCAGCCGCCCGACCCCCTCGGCGGCGCAGGCGGCGACGACGGTGCGGGTGCCCTCGACGTTGGCCCGCTGGTACTCGCGCCACCGGCCGGTCACGTCGACCTTGGCGGCGAGGTGCACGACGGCGTCGGAGCCGCGGGCCGCCCGCGCCACGACGGACCCGTCGGCGACGTCGCCGAGCACCTCGGTGCACGGCAGCCCCGCGGGGCGGCGCTGCAGCACGGTGACGTCGTCGCCGCGGGCCAGCAGCGCCTCGGCCGTGGCCCGGCCGAGCATCCCGCTGGCCCCGGTGACCAGCACCCTCACGGCGTGCGGGCCCGGCGCCGCCGGCGGACGGGGGAGCCGGCCAGGACCCGGGCGGCCCGGCGGGCCAGCGCGGCGCGGTCGACCTTCGACTGGTGCCGGACGTCGACCGGCAGCCGGCGCGCGACGAGCACCGCCGCGACGTCGACACCGGCCACCGACCGGACCGTGGCGGCGAGGTCGGCGCCGGCCACGGTGAGCGAGCGGCCGCGGCGGGGGACGGGCGTGCCGGGGGCAGGTGTCCCCGGCACCACGACCACCGCGACCACCTGCGCGCCGGCCGGCCCGACGCCGACCACGGCGGCCGCCGCGACGCCGTCGAGCTGCTCGACGCGCTGCTCGACGCCCACCGGCGTCACCACGCCCGCGGCGGTGGTGACCACGTGCGCGAGGCGTCCCTCGATCCAGAGCCGGCCCTCCTCGTCGAGGTGGCCGACGTCGCCGGTGCGGTGCCAGCCCGGGTCGCGGGAGGCCGCCCGCTCGGTGGCCCACAGCGCGTCGTAGCGGTCCTTGACGTGCGCGGCCCGCACGCACACCTCGCCGGTGACCCCGGCCGCGGCGGTCAGCCGGCCGTCGGCGGCGCCCGAGGCCGACAGCGGGCTCAGCCGCACCTCGACGCCGGTCACCGGCCGGCCGACGCACACGCCCTCGCCGGGGCCCGCCTTCTCGATCTCGTCCAGCGACACGTCGGTGACCGGCAGCGCCTCGGTCATGCCGTAGGGGGTGTGCGCCTCCGCCGCCGGCACGACGTCGTGCAGCGAGCGCAGCAGCGCGGCCGGCACGGGCGCCCCCGCCGACATGAGCAGCCGGACCCGGCGCAGCGCCGACCGCTGGTCGGCGGTCAGCTCCACCGCGGTCGCGGCGACGCGACGCAGGGCGGCCGGGGCGGCGAACACCACCGTGGCGTCGACGGCGGCCGCGGCGTCGGCGAGCTTCGCGGCGGTGAGCGTGCCGGGCGCGGTGACGTCGACGTCGGGGACCGCCGAGGCGATGCCCAGGCCCGGTCCCAGCAGGGAGAACGGGGCGAAGGCGGCCACCAGCGCGTCACCGGGCCCGAGCCGGTAGGTGCGGCGCACCAGGTCCAGCTGGGCGCCGACCTGGCGCTGGGTGTACACGACGCCCTTGGCCGGGCCGGTGGCGCCGGAGGTGAAGACGACGGCGGCGTCGGTGTCCGGCGGGCACTCCGGCGGCACCGGCGCCGTCCGGCCCCGCTCCTCCAGCTCCGCCAGGTCGTGCGCGGCCACGAGCGCCCGGCGGCGGGCGGGGGTCAGCGGGCCGGCCGCGATGCGGGTGCCGGGCAGGCCCATGGCCCGCGCGGCCAGCAGGCCGGGGGCGGCGCCCAGGACGTGGTCGGCGGCCGCGCCGCGCAGGGCACGGCGCATCCCGGCGAAGCCGAGCCCCTTGTCCGCCACGACGACGGCGGCGCCGGCCCGCCACACGGCGTACACCGCGGCGGTCAGGTCGGGGGAGGGCTCGAGCAGCAGGGCGACCCGGTGCCCGGGGCGGACGCCGGCCGCGGCCAGCCCGGCGGCGAGGTCCTCGACCCGGCGGGCGAGCTGCGCCCAGCTCACCGCGGCGCCGCCGACGGTCACCACCGCCGGGGAGGCGTCGCCGGACCGGTCCCGCAGCGCCGCCCACGGGCGGGCGGGCGCGTCCCCCGGTGGTGCGGGGTCGCGGGTGGGCGGCGCCCCGGCGGACAGGTCGGTGACCCACTGGACGACGGCCGCCGCGTACTGCGGCGCGTCCTCGGGGAGCAGGTGCGAGGCGCCCTCGTAGCGGTGGACCTGCGCCCGCGGCAGCCGGTCGCGCAGGTCGGTGAGGTACCGCTCGCCGAACACCGGGTCGCGCGGACCCCACAGCAGCAGCGCCGGGACGTCGAGCGTGCGCACGCCCTCGGCGATCGCCTCCTGCACCGCCCGCGAGGGGTGCCCCTCGCGGAAGGGGATGTCGGCGACGAAGTCGCCCACCGAGCGGCGGCGGCGCGCCGACCGGTAGGGGGCGGCGTAGGCCCGGCGGACCTCGGCGGGCAGCGCCGGCCGGGACAGCGCCGTCGCCGCCCGCACGAACACCGGGGTGCCCACGGTGGCCGTCGCGCGGATGCCCGGCGCGTGCGCCAGCCGGATCAGCGCCGGCCCGAGGTCGCCCTCGGGCATCGCCACCGCGGTGTTGGTGAGCACGACGCCGCGCAGCTGGTCGCGGTGCTCCAGCCCCCAGCCCAGGGAGATGATCCCGCCCCAGTCGTGGGCGACGGTGACCACCGGGCCGTCGATCCCGAGCGCGGCGGTGAGGTCCCCGAGGTCGGCCACCCGCTGCGCCAGGGTGCGCGGCGCGTCGAGCCGGTCGGACCAGCCCATGCCCAGCTGGTCGGGCGCGACGACGCGCCAGCCCGGCGGCGGGTCGGCCAGCAGCCGGCGCCACAGGTAGGACCAGGTCGGGTTGCCGTGGACGCACAGCAGCGTCCCGGCCGCGCCCTCCCGGGGACCGGTGTCCAGCACGTGCCAGGTGTGCTCCTCGCCGCCGGCGTCGGCGACGGTCAGCCGCCGCGACCAGGACGGGTCGAGCCCCGGCAGGCCGGCCGGCGTCCCCGCCGTCACCAGGCGATCTCGAGGCAGCAGGCGTTGAGCCCCGACCCGATCCCCATCAGCAGCACGCGGTCGCCGTCGACCAGGGTGCCGGCCTGGCTGGCCAGCGTGAACGGCACCGAGGCCGGCCCGAGGTTGCCCCGGGTCGGGAAGGTCGTGGGCACCCGGTCGGGGTCGATGCCGAACCGGTCGCACATCGCCTGGGTGTGCACCTTGCTGACCTGGTGGACCACGTAGCGGTCCATGCCGCGGTCCCAGTCGAACTCCGCCGCGGCCTCGGCCCACAGCTGCTCCGACAGCGACAGCCCGGCGGCGAGCAGGCCCTTGAGGTCGGTGTGCATGCCGTCGTTGTCGCCGGTGCACAGCTGGTGGTGCTCGGTGCCCGCCCGGCTGACCGAGCCGACCAGGCGGTGCCCCTCCGGGTGCCGGTCGGCGGGGCCGAGGACCATCGCCGCGGCGCCGGAGCCCAGCGTCAGCGTGGCGAAGTGCGCCATCACGTCCTTGGCCGAGGTCTCGGGGCGGCTGAGCAGGTCGATGGTGCGCTCCTGCACCGGCCGCGAGTCCTCGCCGTTGACGATCAGCGCGTACTCCACCATCCCGCTGTCGATCATCGCGGCGGCCAGCTCCATGCCGTTGACGAAGCCGAGGCAGGCGTTGGTCACGTCGAAGTTCTGGCAGGAGCTGGGCAGCCCGAGCGCGTCGTGGACGGCGACCGCCGTCGAGGGCTCGAGGTGCTTGCGGCTGACCGAGGTGTTGACCATCAGCCCGATCTGCGCCGGGTCGACGCCGCTCTCGCTGATCGCCTTGGCCCCGGCGGTGGCCGCGCCGTCGACGAAGGTGACGCCGTCGGCCCACCAGCGGCGCTCCCTGATGCCCGCGAGCCGCTCGAGCAGCCCCGGCCGCAGACCGACGCGCCGGTAGGTGTCGACCAGGCGGGCGTCGAGCGCGTCCGAGGTCACCACCTGGGAGGCGTCCGCCGTCTGCACGGTCAGGATCGTGGTGTTGCTGAAGCGGTGCGTGGCGTTGCCGGTCATCCGGGTCCAGTCGTGTGCGCAGGTGGGCGGGCTTCCTTCGCTGGCCGCCCAGGTCCAGCGGGCTCTACCCGGCGGCGGCAGCGGTACACCGACCGTCGCACGGGGTCACTCACAGGTGGACGACGTGGCCGGTCCGGGGGTCGCCGCCGCCGCGGAGCACCTCCAGCCAGACGTCGCGCAGGCCGTCCGGCCCTGCGGACTCCCGGACGTCGACCCAGCCGGCGACGGCGGGGGTGAACCGCCGCCACGCCTCGCCGAACCGCTCGGCGAACCCGGTCCGTCCCCAGTCCGCGACGCGGGCGGCCATCCGGTCGGGCGCGAAGAACACCACCGGGCGCGGGCCGGGGAGCGCGCCCGGCGGGCTGGTGTCCTGGTGGGTCACGCCGACCACCAGGTCCAGGACCAGGTCGGCCCGCAGGTGCTCGTGCAGCGCCCGCCGCAGCGGCGTGCTCCCGGCGAGGTCGACGTAGGCGGTCGGCGCGGCGTCCAGCCCGCCGACGTCGTCGTAGGACAGCACGCGGTCGTAGCAGCCCAGTGAGGTCGTGAACGCCACGTTGGCCGGGCCGGTCAGGCCGACGACCTCCGCCTTGCCGCCGTGCAGCAGGAACGCCGTGCCGTAGGCCGTCTTGCTCGACGCCGACGACAGCACGACCACGTCGGCGGACTGCCCGGCGAGCTGGTCGGCGAGCAGGAACGAGGTGAGGAACAGCGGCCGGAACAGCACCTGCAGGTCCTCCCGCCCGGGCTCGTAGGCGGGGTCGCCGGTGGTCAGCGCGTAGGCGTTGTAGACCGCCGGCAGCCCTGCCCGGTGCGGGCTCCCGTCGCGGAAGCCGTGCGGGCCGGCCCGCTCCGGGCGCACGAGCAGGTGGCTGGCCGGGGGCAGGTAGCCGTAGACCCGCTGCCCGGCCTCGACGCCGTCGGCGCGGGAGGCCAGGACCTCGGCGAACCCCCACAGCGGCACCCGGCCCGCGCCGTCGGCGGCCGGGAAGAACTCCCAGTAGCGGAGGGTGTCGCCGAGCACCGCGTAGGTGACGTTGTTGGCGGTCAGCCCGACGCGGTCGACCCGCAGCACCGCCTCGCCGTCGGCGGGCTCGGGCACGTCGGTCCCGACGATCGAGGTGCGGGTGAGGTCGTCGCGGGCGACCTCGAGGGCCCAGCCGGCAGGAGTCACCCCGTCACCGTGCCGGTGGAGGCGACGGGGGTCAACGCCGCGCGGTCACTCCCCGGAGCGGGCGCGCAGCGCCTCGACCTCGGCGCGCAGGGCGCCGGCCTCGGCGGTCAGGGCGCCGACCCGCTCGCGGGCGTCGCGCGCGCCGGCCTCGGCGGCGGCCGCCCGGCGCTCGGCGTCCCCGGCCCGCTGGGTGGCCAGCGCCGCGGCGGTGAGCGCCTCCTGCCGCTCGCGCTCGGCCGCCGCCGCGCGGTCGGTCGCCTCGCCGGCCCGGCTGCGGGCGTCCTGCTCGGCGCGGCGGGCCGCGTCCCGGTCGCGCACGGCGCCGCGGGTCTCCTCGCGGGCGGCGGCCGCCTCGGCCCGCGCGCCGTCCCGCGCCGCGAGGGCCGCGTCCCGCTCGTCGGTGCGGGTCTGCACGGTCGCGGTGAGCGTGGCCTCGGTGACGCTCCACCGGGCGCGGGCCTCGACGAGGGCGTCGTGCTCGCGGGCGGCGTCCGCGCGGGCCCGCCGCGCGGCGTCGCGCGCCTCCCCGGCGTCGCGCTCGGCCGCCCGTCGGCGCTCCTCGGCGTCGCGGGCCCGCTCGGCGGCGGCGGTCTCCGCCTGCCGGGCCAGGTCGCGGGCCGACTCCGCCTCCTCGCGGGCTCGCTCGGCGGCCCGGTGCGCCTCCTCGGCGGCCGCGGTGCGCCGGCCGACCTCGGCCCGGGCCTCGGCGACCTGCTCGTCGGCGGCGGTGCGGGTCGCGGCGGCGTCCTGCTCGGCCGCCCGGCGGGCGGCCTCGGCCTCGGCGCGCAGCCGCCCGGCCAGCCGGGCCTCCTCCTCGGCGCGCAGCTGGGCGGCGTGCGCGGCGTCGACGTCGGAGCGGGCCTGGGCCAGCCGCGCCTCCACGGCCGCCTCGTCGCGGTACTCCTCGAGCGCCTCCAGGGCGGCGGTGAGCAGGGCCGCCTGCGTGTCGGCCGCGGCCGCCGCCTCCCGCGCCGCCACCACCCACCGGCCCACCAGCTGCCGCACCCGGCCCTCGGGGGGCAGGTCGCCGGCCGGCGCCACCGCGGCGGCGACGGGCCGGGGGGAGCGCTGCGCCGCCACGCGCGCCCGCCGGGCGGTCTCGGGGTTGTGGTCCGCGCGCTCGCAGAACCGCGGTGACGGTCCGCTGCGCCCGGCCACCCGGGGCCGCGGCGGGGCGGGGCAGCCGGGGAAGGCGCACGTGGTCGTGCCGCGGTCGGGCTCTCCGTCGCCGCTCGGCTCCGTCATGCGTGGCGAGGATAGTCGGATGGGCGGCCCACCCATCCTACCTTCCATCGTTTCCTCTAGGGCCGGCGCGTTTCACTTCCGAGAAGCACCTATTCTGTGAAGCGATCCGCTCGGGGGAGGACGCGGATGACCAAGCCAGATGAGCCGGGGGAGGGGGCCGTCGTCGCGTCACCGCTGGGTGACGGCGGGCTGCTGCTGCCCGGCGACCTGACCTCCGTAGGCTCCTACGTCGCCGCGGCGCAGGCCGGCTCCACCCGGGACGCCTACGCCCGCGACGTGCGCGCCTGGGCGGCCTGGTGCGCCGACCGGTCACTGCCCAGCGCCCTGCCCGCCGACCCGCTCCTCGTCGCCGCCTGGCTCGCCGCGATGGCCGACGACGGCCGCAGCCCCGGCTACGTCTCCCGCCGCCTGTCGGCGCTCAACGACGCCCACCGCACGGCCGGGCACCCCGCCCCCGGGGACAGCGAGGGGGTCCGCCGGACCCTCGCCGGCATCCGCCGCACCGCGGTGCGCGCCGGCCACCGGCCCCGGCGAGCCCGCGCGCTGGACACCGCGACCGTGCGGGCGCTGGTCGAGGACCTGCCGGAGACCCTCGCCGGGCTGCGCGACCGTGCCCTGATCCTGGTCGGCTTCGCGCTGGGGCTGCGGGCCTCGGACCTGTGCGCCCTGCGGATCGAGGACCTCACCCCGGCCGGGCACGGCGGCCTCGACGTCCTCCTGCGGTTCTCCAAGACCGACCAGGACGGCGCCGGGGAGGTCCTCGCCCTGGCCGAGGGCGTCCGCGAGGTCACCTGCCCGGTGCGGGCGGTGCAGGCCTGGCGGGCCGCGCTGGCCGAGCGGGGCGTCACCACCGGCCCGCTGTTCCGGTCGGTGGGCAAGGGGCACAGCCAGCAGCTGGGGTCCACCGCGCTGACCACCCGCAGCGTCGACCTGGTGCTCGAGCGGGCCGCCCGGCGCGCCGGGGTCTCGGCCGAGGGCCTCTCGCCGCACTCGTTGCGGCGCGGCTTCGCCACCACGGCCTATGCCCAGGGCGTGTCCGAGAAGGAGATCAGCCGCACCGGGCGGTGGCGGTCGCTCGTGGTCCGCACCTACGACGCCTCCAGCCGCTGGGCCGACCCCGCGTCGGGCTCGCTGGGTCTCTGACCCGCCGGCCGGGCGGCGTTACACGAGGTGCGACCTGCGCAGCCAGGCGAAGGCCGCCCACCCGGGCAGGACCGGCAGCCAGAACGTGGCGAGCCGGTAGAGGAAGACGGCGGGGACGGCGACCGTGTGGTCCATCCCGGCGCCGACCAGCCCCGCCACGAGCGCGGCCTCCACGGCGCCCAGGCCGCCGGGCGTCGGGGCGGCCGCCGCGACGGCGGCGCCGGCGAGGTAGACCACGCCCACGGTGACCAGGCCAAGGTCCCCGCCGAGGGCCCGCGTCGACGCGTAGAGGCAGATCAGGTAGCCGAGCGTGGTCAGCGCCGAGCCGCCGAGCAACAGCGCGAGCCCGCCCGGGCTGCGCAGGACCGCGGCCACCCCGCGCGACGACCGGCGCAGCGGCGGCAGCAGGCGCCCGGCGACGCGCCGTCGGACGGCCGGCACGGCGGCCGCGACCACGGCCACGGCGAGCACCGCCAGCGCACCCCACAGCACGGCGGGCGACTCGACCGGCCCTAACGACGCCGACAGCGACCGGCCGGCCACGACCCCGAAGCCCACCAGCAGGACCACGTGGACGGCGGTCCCGGCCGCGTAGCTCAGACCGACCCCGGAGGTGGCCACCGCCAGGTCGACGCCGCTGCGCTGCAGGTACCGGACGGTGAGCGCCATCCCCCCGAGGCCGGCCGGGGCGAGGCGGCCGGCGAACGACGAGGCGAACTGGGCGGCGAGCAGGGGGACCGGCCGCAGCCGCGCGGGCACGGCCCCCGCGAGGGCGACCGCGGCGCCGGCGTAGGTCAGCACCGACGTCGCCGCGACCAGCGGTGCCCAGGCCCAGTCGGCGTCCCGGACCCGGGCGACCATGCCGGGCACGTCGCCGAGCTGCGGGACCAGCAGGTACGCCGCCAGGACCAGCACGGCGGCGAGGAGGACCGTCCTGGGCCGGATGCGCTCCAGGTCCGCCAGGGGCGGCTCCGGGACCCCGCACCGCCGGGCGACGGCGGCGCGGATCCGCCCGGCCAGCTGCCGGTCGTGCCGCAGCGCGTGCCGGGTGGCACCCCCGAGGGAGTCCGGCTGCAGCCGGGGCAGCGCCGCGGCGACCGCATCCGGCCCGAGCCGGGCGACGGCGCTGTCGACGGCGGGGTCGACCCCGGCCCGCAGTGCCAGGGCGACCAGCAGCTGGGCGACGTCGGCGTCCAGCAGTGCCGGTGCGGCGGCGACCTCGCTGAAGCCCCAGTCGATCAGCCAGGGCGTCCCCGACCGGTCGAGCAGGACGTTGGCCTGGCGCAGGTCGCGGTGGGCCACGCGGTGCCGGCTTAGGAGGGCCACCTGGTCCCACACGCCGTGCAGGACCGGCTCGGTCACGGCCGAGTCCGGCAGCCGGTCGAGCGTCGTGCCGTCGACCAGGTCGTGGGACAGCAGCCAGGAGTCACGCCCCACCGGGGCGATCGCGCGCAGGCGGGGCGTGCGCCCTCCGACGTCCCGGACGAACAGGGACACCAGCGCCTCGTGCTCGACCGTGCGCCGCAGCGAGGAGAACGGCCGCTCGTCGCCGACGTCCTTGAGCCGCAGGAACCGGTAGGCCCGGAACAGCAGGTCGGCGGCCCGGTTCTCGGCGCCCATGACCTTGGCGAACACCCGGTGCCCGTCCCGCAGGACGGCGGTCCAGGGGACCGAGCCGCGGGCGTCGACCACGGCCGGCTCGACGGCCACCGCGTCCAGGCCGCTGCCGGCCAGGGCGGCGGCCACGGCCGCACGGGTCGGCCGGGCGAGAGGGCGGCCGAACGCGAGGAGGGTGGCCGAGCCCGCGGCCGTGCCCAGCACGAGCGCCACGGCCAGCGTGGCCGGGGACGCCACCGGCACCAGCAGGTGCAGCAGGGTGGAGCACGCCAGGACCAGCGCCCCGGCGCGGCGCCACCGTTGGGACACGGAGGGCGCCAGCACCGCGAACGACGCCGCGACGACGGCCAGGCCGTCCACGCCCAGCGCACTGCCGAGCCCCCACGGCAGCTCCGCCCTGCGGGAGGGCCCGCCCGTGCCGGCGTCGTCGAGCAGCTCCTCCACCCCGCGCGCTGCGACCACCGCGACGGCACCGGCGACGAGCAGGTACCCGGCCAGGCGGGGGCGGCGCAGCAGCAGCGGCGCGGTCCAGGCCGCGACGACCGACGCCGCCACCAGCAGGGCGCAGACGCCGGCGAGGAACCGCTCGAGGACCGGTGCGGCCGAGGTCAGTCGCCCGGCCAGGGCCCCCTCCAGCGTCGCGGCCTCCGCCCGCGCCCAGCGGGCGAGCAGCACCAGCGGGACGGCGGCGAGGACCAGCACGCAGGTGCGCAGCAGGTCGCTGGGGGACCGGGCGTAGCCGGTGACCTCCTCCTGGGACCGGTCGACGCGCGTCCCCGCGTGCAGCCCCGGCGCCGGCGCGGCCGCCACGACCGGGGCGTCTGGCCGGCCCGCCGCCCCCCTCGTCTCTGTGTGCCCTGTCGGCTCCGTGCGCCCTGTCGTGTCCATGGGCTCCGCCCTCCGGGTCGCTGCGCACACCGTGGCCGTGCGCGGCGCCCTCGGGAAGGGGGCCGCTCCCGGTCTGGACGCCGTCCCGAGGGCTGAGCAGGATCCCTCCCGCGCCGGGTGCGCGGCCCGGCCGGACGACGGGAGCGGTGGTGGACGGTCTGGTCGGGGTCGACACCCTGGTGGCCGTGGCGGCCGTCGCGCTGGTGGCGCCGCTGGTCGTCGGGCTGTTCCCGCGTCTGCCCGTACCGCAGGTGGTGCTGCTGATCGCCGGCGGGGTGCTGATCGGACCCGACGTCCTGGGCCTGAGCACGCCGGACCAGGTGCAGGTGCTCGCCGACGTCGGCCTCGGCTTCGTCTTCCTCCTCGCCGGCTACGAGGTGGACCTGCGGCTCTTCCGCCAGGACGCCGGGCGGCGCGCCGTCGTCGCCTGGACCGTGTCGCTGCTCCTGGCGATCGGCGTGGTGGGCCTGCTGTCCGGCGCCGGGCTGGTGCGGGCCTTCCTGCCGGTGGCCCTCGGGCTGACCACCACCGCGCTGGGCACGCTGCTGCCGGTCCTGCGCGACAACGGGCTGCTCACCGGCCGGCTGGGCGGGTACCTGCTGGCCGCGGGCGGGGTCGGCGAGCTGTTCCCCGTCCTGGCGATCGCGGTGTTCCTGGGCACGCAGAACCGGTTCACCGCTCTGGCCTCGCTGGGGGTCGTCGCCGTCCTCGCGCTGCTGCTCGCCCTCGCCCGCCGGGTGGTCCGGGAGGGCGGCCGGCTCGCCACCGTCGTCGTGCTCGGCCAGCACGAGACCGCCCAGATCACGCTGCGCGCGACGATCCTGCTGCTGGTCGCGCTCATCGCCGTCACCGACCGCTTCCACCTCGACGCCGTGCTCGGGGCCTTCCTCGCCGGCGTCGTGCTCCGCCGCTGGGTGGGCACGTCCTCGCCGGTCCTGGAGTCCAAGCTCGACGCCGTCGGCTACGGGTTCTTCATCCCCGTCTTCTTCATCTACTCCGGCATGGCCCTCGACCTGGACTCGATCGCCGAGGCGCCGCTGCGGGTGCTGCTGTTCGCCGGCCTCATGCTCGCCGTGCGGGGGCTGCCCGCGCTGGTGGTCTACCGCGGCGTGCTCGGGCTGCGCGAGCGGGTGCAGACCGTGCTGGTGACGGCGACGGCGCTGCCGGTGCTGGTCGCGCTGACGGAGATCGGCCTGCGCAACGGCACGATGCTCCCGGTGAACGCCGCGGCCCTGGTGGGCGCCGGCGTGCTCACCGTCCTGGTGTTCCCCGCCGTCGCCGTCGCTCTCGGCCGGCCCGCGCGGACCGGTGGACCGGCAGCCGCTCCCGCCGGCGCCCCGCCGCCGTCCGCCGCAGGAACGGGTGCCGGCCCGGCTGGTGCGGTGCACGGCGACCGGTCGACTCCCCGCCGGCGTCGCGAGAAGGGCTCGTGGACCCGCCGACGCGGTGGCGGCGAGATCTAGCACCGGCCGCGCCCGGATCGGGCTCCGAGACTGCGGATGGTCGCGCCGGGGCACGTCCGGCCCGCACTCCTCTGCGACTCCGGTCAGTAGGGCGGTGGGGTGGTGGCGGCGGTGAGGCCGGACGGGGTGGTGACGGTGAGGGTGCCGTCGGGGGCGAGGACGTGTCGCCAGCCGGGGGCCTGGTGCTTGCCGCGGTGATGGCCGGTGCAGTAGCCGGTGAGGTTGGCCGCGGTGGTGGGTCCGGCCGGCCAGGGAACGCTGTGGTCGAGCTCGCCGCCGCGGGGCACGCGCCGGCGGCAGCCGGGGAAGCGGCAGCGGCGGTCGCGGGCCCGGACGTGCCGGTCCAGCGCCGCGCCGGGCCGGTAGCCGGGGCTGGCGGCGGGCGGGCCGAGGCCGGTGCCGGTGCGGGCGGCGCGGTGCAGGGCGGGCAGGTCGGTGAGGGCCAGCAGCGCACCGCCGGCCGCGTCGGTGAGCGCGAGCCGGGGCCGGTCGGTCAGCCCGCCCCCGCCGGTGGCACCCAGCAGCGCGGCGAGGTCGGCGCGGGCGGTGTCGGTGGCCGCGGCCAGCTGGGCGAGCACATCACCGGCGGCGGTGATCCGGCCGGCGGGACTCGCCGCCCAGGTGGCCTCGTCGGCGGCGTCGGCGCGCTGCGCGGTGGCCACCGTCCGGCGGGCGTGGCCGAGGGCGCGCTGCAGCCCGAGCAGCGCGGTGCTCGCCTGGTCGACGACGTGGTCGGCGCGCGCCCACCAGCCATCGCCGGGATCACCGCGGTGGGCGGAGGACCGCTCCGCGGCCGGTGGATCCGGCGGTGACTCCTCAGGCGGTGGGCCGTCCTGGTCGAGCCAGCGGAGCGGGACGGCGTCGGGCACCGTGTCGTCGGGATCGGGATCGAACTCGCCGGCCAGCACGCGGCGTTCCATCCGCGCCCACCAGGCCTCCAGCTCGGCCTGCTCGCGGGCCTCCCAGCCCAGGACGTCGTCCCCGCCGGAGGCCGGCTGCGGGTCGCTCACCTCGGCGCCCTCGGACGCCTCGCCATCGGCCGCGGTGTCGCCGGTGTCGGTGTCACTGGTGGTGGCGTCGGCCGCGGCGGCGGCCCGGTGACCGGTGAGGGCGGCCAGCAGCGCCCGGACCAGCTCGGCGGGCACCACCTGCCCGTCGACCTCACAGGCGGCGTCCCCGCCCAGCAGCGCCCCGACCGGGGCGACCACGGTGAGGGTGACCTGCACCGGTGGCAGCCCCGTCTCGCCGGGGCGGAGCACCAGGTCGAGCAGGCAGTCGGCCATCTTCTGCCCCCGGCTGCGGCCGTCGGCGGGCAGCGCGTCGGCACAGGCACCCAGCGCGGCGAGCAGGGCGGCGGCCTCGGGGGTGGTCAGCAGCGCCGACACCACGCTCATCCCCTCGACCCGGTCCGGACCGGCCGACACCCCACGCCGGCGCACCGCGCGGAGCAGGTCATCGGCCGCGGTGCGGGCGGTGCGCTTGAGCACCTCGCGGCGGACCTTGTCGCCCAGCTGCGCCGGCGTGGTGTGCCGCCCGGCCGCCCAGGCCAGCAGGTCGGCCTCGATCGCGGCGCGCAGCGCGTCGTCGGCGATCGGCGCGACCTTGTCCAGCAGCGGGCCCAGGTGCCCCACGTGCAGCGCCCCCGATTCCAGCGCGGTCAGCGTGCCCGGTAGCCGGTGCACCAGGATCAGCGACCGCTCCAGCAGCGCCTGCGCCGCCTGCGTGGACACCGCCAGCGCCACCGCCAGCTCGTCGGTGGCCCACTCACTCACCGGCCGCAGCACCTCGGCCCGCGCCGCCCACCGGTCGGCGGCCATCGCCCCCGGCGAGCCCGGCGGCCGATCGGCCGACGACGGCCGGGTCGCGGCGAACGCCGCCACCGCCCGGGCCCGCAGCGCGGTCTGCCGGGCGATCTCCCGGTCGGCGGCCTGCACCGCCCCCAGTGGCCCCGACGCCCATCCCACCCGGGGCTCGTCGACCGCCAGGACTCCTGCCACGGATTCGATCATACGTTCGAAGACGGGGTGGCGCAATACGAGCCGGTGGGAAAGACCAGGTCAGCGGCACGAGGAGCGAGCAGCGCTCGGTCCGGACGGGGCTCCACGCTGCCGACCGAGCCGTGCTCACGAGAGGGCACGGCGCCGCGACTGCCGCGGGTCGTGGACGAGCTCGAGGCAGAAGCCAGGCAGATCCGTCTCCGCGGCAGATCGGCAGGTGCCCGTCGACCCGGGACGCCGCGGACGACGGACCCCCGGGACGAGCCTCGTCAGCGGGCCGGTTGCCGTGCCGCCGACGGCACCCGGGGCGGGAACTGCCGGGGGTCCCGCCCGGCGGCGATGCGGGCGAGGGCCCGGAGCGCCGGCAGCGCACCCACCGGCTCGATCGCCGACGGGGAGGCGCCGGGGTGGTGGCCGGCGATGCGCACCCGGAGGGCGGCCGGCCGCGACCGGAAGACCAGGGGCGGCTCGAGCACGGCGGCCTCCCCGTCGATGCCCACCGGCACCGGCAGCGTCGCCTCGACGCGGAACTCGGGGGTCGACCACTGCCGCAGGGGGCGCCGCCGCGGCCCCGGCCGGCGGACGGGCGGGTCGACCACCGTCACCCCGAGGACGCCCTGGTCGACCGCCGGCCGGGTGCCCGCGCCGGCGGCGCCGCCGAGCCGGTACTGGTTGTTGCCGACCAGGATGACCGCCGCGCCGCGCATGGTGCGGCCGCCGGGGGTGGGCCAGGTCAGGTCCGCCGACCCGCCGTCCACGCCCAGCGAGCGGGGCATGGTGCCGAGCAGGGTCCGCACCTTCGCCGCCCGGTAGCCGTGGCTCTGCACCGCCTCCGCGTAGACCCCCAGCGAGACGTTGTTGACGAAGACCCGGCCGTTGACCTCGGCGAGGTCGACCACCCGCTCGTCCCCGTCGACGAGGGCGTCGAGCGCGCCCACGACGTCGGACCGGTCCACGCCGAGGTCGACGGCGAAGTGGTTGCGCGTCCCCGCCGGGATGCACGCGTAGGGCAGGCCGGCATCGGCGGCGAGCGCGGCCACCACCGCCTGCGAACCGTCACCGCCGGCCATGCCCACGGCGTCGGCACCCGCGTCGACCGCGCTCCGGACCAGGGCCGTGAGGTCCTCACCCGGCCCCAGCTCGAGCACCGTGATGCCCCGTTCCCGCGCGGCGTCGGCCAGGCCGGTCCGCGCCGCCCGGCCGTCCCCCGACCGGGGGTTGACCACGACGACCGGCTGCCGCGGGCGCTCGGCGGGCGGCAGGGCGACGGCGGGCCGGAAGGCCGAGCGGGCCGCCCCGTGCCAGACGACGGTGCCGAGCGCGAGCAGCAGCAGGGTGCTCCGGTAGCCCTCGTCGGCCAGCAGCAGGGCGCCGCCGGCCAGGGCGGCGCCGGCGACGGCGAGGCCGGCGACCCGCCCCCAGCCGCGGCGGAGCACCCCCTCCCACGCGCCCGCGGCGACCAGCGCGCCGCAGCCGAGCAGGAGCACCCCCCGGGGGAAGTCGTCCACTGCCGCCTGGACGAGCAGCAGCAGCACCCACACCGCCGCGGCGAGCGACGTGACGGCGGCGGTACGGCGCCAGTGCCGGCGCGGCGGGTGCCTCACCGGTCGGCCGCCACGAGCTCGCGCAGCTGCTCGGCCCGCTCGGCGGTCCACCCCGGGGGCTGCAGCACGCGCGCCCACGCGTCGACGTACTGGGTCCGGTAGACGTGCCCGTGCCCGTCGGGCACGTTGCCGGCGCCCGGGAGGTCGGCCGTCACCTGCCAGAACGTCACGAACGGGATCCACCGCACCGCGTCGACGACGTCGTCGCCGCGGTGTTCCTCCAGCCAGCTCGGGCGGGCGTAGAGCAGCTCGGGGGTCCACCACACGACGGGGTCGGACGGGTGCAGCAGGTAGAGCACTCGGGAGCCGTCCCACGGCTCGCCGGTGGGCGCGACCTCCTCGGCGGGGTCGTCGGTGAAGCGGACCGTGCGGCCGTCCCGGTACTCCGGCTCGATCTCGGGGGAGTCCTCGTCCCGATCGTCGACGAACTCCCGGTAGAGGAGGTTGAACTCCGGCGGGCCGGCGAAGACCGCCCCGCCGGTCCGGTTGCGCAGGTCGTACTCACCGCTGAACGCCGTCTCGGCGCCGTAGGACCCCAGGCTCTCGCCGGCCACGACCAGGCGCGGCCTGGCCTCCAGCGGCAGCCGCGACCACCGCTCGTACACCGCGTCGAAGAGCTCCCGGCCGGCCTCGCGGGCGCGGTCGCTGTCGACCAGGTAGGACAGGACCGACGGCAGGTAGGAGTACTGGATCGCCACCGCGGCGGTGTCCCCGCCGGCCAGGTACTCGAGCGAGTCCACCGCGCCCGGGTCGATCCAGCCCGACCCGGTCGTGGTGACGACGAGGAGGACCGCGCGGTCCAGCCCGCCGGCCCGGACCAGGTCGTCGACGGCGAGGCGGGCGCGCTGCTCCGCGGTCGGGGCCGAGTCGAGCCCGGCGTAGGCGCGGACCGGCGAGGCGGCCGGGGTTCCGGTGAAGGCGGCGACGTCGTCGGCCGACGGCCCGGACCCCACGAACGTCCGGCCCTCCCGGCCGAGGGACTCCCAGCTGACCAGCGACCCGGGCCCGCCCGAGCGCTCCGGTGTCCCGGGCCGGGTCACCCCCTCGTCGGTCCGGTCGTTGCGGAGGGAGAAGGCCCGGTCGGCGGCCGCGACCAGCCGGTCGACCACGACGCCGTTGAGCACGAGCACCACTCCGGTCAGGACGACGGCCCAGCCGAGCAGCCGGGCGGCCCGGGCGCCGATCCACCGGTCGAGCAGCCGGGCGGTCCACGTGCCGGCGTGCCGGACCGCCCGCGCGAGGGCGACGAGCACGACGAAGACCACGCCGGCGACCGCCGGCACGACGACCACCGACAGGGCACTGTCCGCGGGCGCGTCCATCAGCTCCCGGATGCGGGCCTGCCAGTAGCGGCCGTACACGGTGGCCGCGACGAACGAGACGAGCCCGACCCCGGCCAGGACCAGCCACGAGCGTGGGCGGGGGTGGCGCGCGTCCCGGTCGACGAGGGCGCGCCAGGCGGCGGCGGCCGCGACCCCGATGCCGTAGCCGAAGGCGGCGGTGATGCCGCTGATCAGGCCCTGGGTCAGCCCGGTCCGCGGCAGCAGCGACGGGGTGAGCGACAGGCAGAGGAAGACCAGGGCGCCCACCGCGCCGGGCAGCGTGTAGCGGAACGGCGGCCGGCGGGCCCGCCTGCGGACCCGGCGCCGCCCGTGCCGCGCGCCGCCGGCTCCGGTCCGGTCGCCGGGGTCCGCGGGGCGGTCGGCCTGCCCCCGCGGTTCCGGGACCGGCACCGGGAGCGTCTCGCGGGACTCCACGACCCGGCGCTCCCGGTCAGCGGCCGGCGGCGGCCCGGGGCCGCCGCACCACCGGGGCGGGGACGGACGGGCCGGTCGGCCGGTGCGGCCGGACGCGGGGCACGGTGCGGCACATGGCGGCCTCCGTCGGGCGGGGGAGAACGCGACCGAGGGTCCGCCGTCCCGCCCGGCCCCGACAAGGGGATCGGCCCCGCCTCACCCCTCGGGCTGCGCCGGGGCGCCGACCGGCGCGGGCCAGTGCCCGGTGGCCGCCGCGGCGTCGTGGGTCGAGGTGAGGAACCGCAGCAGGTGCGCGTCGGGGTCGGCCGCGGCCCGGACGTCGGCGTAGGGGAGCAGCCACTCGCCGAGGCCCGCGTCGTAGGTCGCCGGAGCCGGCTCGACGGCGGCCTCCCGGTACCCAAGGTGCTCGGGGTAGGCGTACGCGTAGAACGCTCCCTCGGCGGCGCCGCCGGGCCAGTAGCCGCAGCTGGAGACCTCCTCGCTGTAGGCCTCGACCATGACCCGGTCCGGGCAGTTCGGCACGCCGCCGGGGTGCCGCGGCGCGGCCCGGCCGGAGAAGCGGGTCGTGGCGAGGTCGAACGCGCCCCAGAAGAAGTGCACGGGGCTGGCCTTGCCGCGCCACCGGCCGCGGAAGACGCTCATCACCCGGTGGGCGCTCACCAGCGAGGTCCAGAACCGGTGGACGGCGGCGGCGTCGTAGCTGGCGTGCTCGTGGTCCTCGTCGAACGGGATCGCCTCGGGCAGCTCGACCGGCGTCCGGCCGATCGGCGCGTCCACGCCGAGCTCGCGCAGGTGGGCCCGGAACTCGGCGTGGAAGTCGGCCACGCTGCGCGGCTCGAGCGCCATCGCCCGGGTGGCCCCGTTCGTCGTGTGCACCAGCAGCCGGTGGTCGGTCAGGTCGAGGACCACCTCCAGCCCCAGCCCGCCGGGGTGCGGCACCAGCGAGGTGGTCAGCCCGCGGGCGGTCACGTACAGGGGCACCTGCCACCAGTGGTTGACCGCCGGCGCGAGGGCCAGCCGGACCTTGCCCACGACCTGTGTCCACAGGTGGAGGGTGTCGCGGGTGTCCTGCCAGGCGGCGACGGGCAGGGCCGGCCAGCCCTCGACCGCGGGTCCGGCGACGGGGGCGGGCGCGGTGGCGTCCATGCCCGGTCAGGACCGGTCGTCCCGGTCGCGGACCACGTGCACGGCCGCCTCCTCCGCGGAGGCGGCGGCCGAGTCGATGCCAGCGTCGACGGCGTACAGCTCGGGCTCCTCGTCGTCCCACTCGCCGTCGTCCTCGACCAGCCGGCCGGCCCGCCGCTCGCCCACCTCGTCGTCGAGCAGCTCCCCGTCGGTGTCGGTGGTGTCGCCGAGGCCGTCGCCCTCGACGCGCCCGGACTCCAGGCGGTCGGTGTCGGGCAGCTCGCGGGCCAGCCGGCCGCTCAGGCCCTCCCCGGCCGACTCCTCCCGCTCGGTCGTCCCCCACTCGTCGACCCCCCACGGCCGCTCAGCCGGGGACCACCCGGTGTCCAGGACGTCCTCGACGCCGTCGAGGTCCTCCAGGGTGTCCCTGGCGTCGAGGACGCCGGAGTCCTGCTCCGGGTCGGTGCCGTCGGGGTCGTACACCCCGTCGGTGCCGTAGCTGCCGGTCATGCCGGCCTCCTCCCGATCGCGCCGTGGTCGGCGCGAGCATCCGGCCCGGCATAGCCGTCCTGCATCGGTCATCTGACTGAGCGCGCACGCCCCGTCGCGGCGACGGAGGTCCACGGGCGTGTCGGGGGGCGGGGCCTCCCGGGGGCGCGAGGCGGTTGTCCGGCGTGCGACTGACGAGAGACCCTCTCGCCGCCACGGGGTCAGCGAGCCGGGCGCCTCCCCTCCACCGGGTCGGGTCGGCGGCTCCGAGCCGAAGGGGACACGGTGGACGACGGCGACTCGGGATCCCCGGCCGGCGGACTGGTCGGCCGGTCCGGGGAGGTCGCCCTGCTGACCGCGTTCCGGGAGCGGGCGGCCCGGTCGGGTGCCGCCCTGGTGCTCACCGGCGACCCCGGCATCGGCAAGACCGCCCTGCTCGACGGCGCCGCGCGGGCCGCCGCCGCCTCCGGGACGCGGGTGCTGTCCGCGGCGGGCGCGGAGTCCGAGGCGGAGGTGGGCTTCGCCGGCCTCAGCCAGCTCCTGGTGCCGGTGCTCGACGAGGGCACCGCCCTGTCCGAGCTGCACCGCGACGCCCTCGCCACCAGTCTCGGCTACCGGCCCGGCCCGGCCGCCGACCGCCTGGTGGTCTCCACCGCGGTCCTCATCCTGCTGCGCGCGGTCGCCGCCGGCGGGCCGGTGCTGGTGGTGGTCGACGACCTGCAGTGGCTCGACGGGGACAGCGCCCGGGTGCTGGGGTTCGTGGCCCGCCGGCTGCCCGGCGCCCGCATCGGCCTGCTCGCCGCCTCCCGGCCGGACGGTGACCTCCCGTCCCCGCTGTCGGGCCTGCCCGGGCACCGGGTGCGGCCGCTCGCGGACGGGCCGGCCGAGGACCTGGTGACCGGCCGGCACCCGGGCACGGCCCCCCGGGTCCGCCGGCGGGTCGTGGCCGCCGCGCAGGGCAACCCCCTCGCCCTCCTCGAGCTGCCGGCCGCGCTCAGCCACCGGCAACGGGCGGGCCTCGACGCGCTGCCCTCCTTCCTCCCGCTCGGCTCCCGGCTGCGGGCGCTGTTCGCCGACCGGGTGGGCGACCTGCCGCCGGCCACCCGGCGCCTGCTGCTGCTCGCCGCCCTCGACGGGACCGGCGACCTCGGGGTCCTCGGCGCGGCGTCCCCCGGCGAGGACTGGCTCGACGTCCTGGCGCCGGCCGAGCAGGCGCGGCTGCTGCACGTCGACGTCGACACCCAGCGGGTCTCCCTGCGGCACCCGCTGGTCGCCTCCGCGGCGGTCGGGCTCGCGACCACCGCCGAGCGCCACCGCGCCCACCTCGCGCTCGCCGAGGTCCTCACCGACCAGCCCGACCGCCGGGCCTGGCACCTGGCCGAGGCGGCCGTCGGCTCGGACGGCCAGGCGGCGGACCTGCTCGACGAGGCCGCGCACCGCGCCCTGCGCTCCGGCCACGGCGCGCGGGCGGTGACCGCGCTGCTGCGGGCCGCCGACCTCAGCCCGCGTGGCCCCGACCGGGCCCGCCGGCTGGCCCGCGCCGCCTACCTGGGCGCGGACGTGGCCGGCGAGCTGCGCGACGTCCCGCACCTGCTGCTGCGGGCCCGGCAGGCCGACCCCGACGGCGGGGCGACGCTGCAGACGGCGACGGCCGCGGCCTACCACCTCTCCATCGGCAACGGCGACGTCGACAGCGCCCACCGCGGGCTGGTCCGCGCGATCGACGCCGCCCTGCGGGGTCCGGCCGGCGGCGGCGACCTGCACGAGGCGCTGTACAGCCTGCTGGTCGTCTGCCACTTCAGCGGCCGGCCCGAGCGGTGGCAGGCCCTCGACGCGGTGGCCGCCCGGTTGGGGCACCGGCTCGGCCCGGTCCTGTCGGTGTCCCGGTCCACCTTCGGCGCCCCCGCCCGGGCCACCGCCGCGGACCTGGCGCGGCTCGACGAGGTCCTCGCCGGCATCGACGCGGAGCAGGACCCCGCGCAGATCGTGCGGATCGCGGTGGCGGGCTTCTACCTCGACCGGCTCGAGGACTGCCGGCAGGCGCTGTGGCGGGTGGTGTGGGACGGGCGCGAGGGCGGCGCGGTCGCCTCCGCGGTCAACGCACTGGTCCTGCTGTGCCAGGACGCCTACGGCGCGGGACGGTGGGAGGAGGCCCGGCGGACGGCCGAGGAGGCCGTCGCGCTCGGCGAGACCCTGGGCTACCGGCTGCTGAGCCTGCCCGCCACCTGCTGCCTGGCCCTGCTGGCGGCGGCCGAGGGCGACGGCGCGACGGCCCGCACGCTGGCCGGGCGGGTCGTGGCCTGGGCCGGGCCCCGCGGGGTGCGCGCGGTGGAGCACCTGGCCCACCGCGCCCGCGCCCTGGCGGCCCTCGGCGAGGGCGACGTCGAGGAGGCGTACCGGCAGGCCGCGACCGTCAGCCCGCCGGGCGTGGTGGCGCCGCACGTCCCGGTGGCCCTGTGGATGCCGCTGGAGCTGGTCGAGGCCGCCGTCCGCACCGGCCGGCGCGACGAGGCCGCCGCGCACGTGGCGGCGCTGCGGGAGCTCGAGGTCGTCCGGCTGCGCCCGCGGCTGGCCCTGCTGGCGGCCGGGTCGGACGCGCTCGCCGCCCCGGCCGACCGCGCCGCCGCGTCCTTCGAGGAGGCGCTCGCGGTGCCCGGTGCCGACGCGCACCCCTTCGAGCACGCCCGCGTGCGGCTGGCCTACGGCGAGCACCTGCGCCGGGAGCGGGCGACCGGCGCCGCCCGGCTGCACCTGGCTGCCGCGCAGGAGGCGTTCACCCGGCTCGGCGCCCGTCCGTGGGCCGCCCGGGCCGAGCACGAGCTGCGTGCGACGGGGGTGTCCCGGTCGCCGGCGGGCCGGACCGCCCCGGTGGAGCTCACCCCCCAGGAGCACGAGATCTCGCTGCTGGCGGCGTCGGGCCTGACCAACAAGCAGATCGGCGCGCAGCTCTACCTGTCCCCGCGGACGGTGAGCGCGCACCTCTACCGGGTCTTCCCCAAGCTCGGCATCTCCTCGCGGGCGGCGCTGCGCGACGCGCTGGCCCGCGTCCCGCAGCCGGCGGCCGGGCCGGGCGGCGGCTGACCCGCGGGTCACCAGCCGTCGCCGCACCCCGCATCCGCCAGCACCCGGCGCACCAGCGCGAACGCCGTCCCGGTGGCCGTGGGCAGGTGGTCGCCGCACCCGCTCCGCCACGACCGCACCGCCAGGCGGAGCACCACCAGGCCGACGGCCGCCTCGGCGAGCGCGGTGTCGTCGGGCTCGGCCAGACCCCGCAGCCCCGCCAGGCCCTGCGCGAGCCGGGTCTCGACGTCGCGCTGGACGGCCAGCGTGTGGCGCATCAGGCCCTCGTGGCCGAGGACGATGCGGTCGCGCAGCGCCAGTGACGGCAGCTGCGACTGCAGGTGGTCGGCGAAGCCCTGCAGGACCGCCAGCAGCTGCCCGGGACCCGCGGCCCGCCCGCGCACGGACGCGACGGCGGCGTCCAGGGCCACCTCGAAGCCCGTCTCGTAGGCGAAGACGACCTCCTCCTTGGTGCGGAAGTGCCGGTAGAAGGTCGCCGGGGCGACCTGCGCCTCGCGGCAGACGTCCTCGACGGTCACCCGGTCGAAGCCGCGCTCGGCGAACAGCCGCAGCGCCGTCCGCTCCAGCCGCCCGCGGGTCTCCCGGCGCTTGCGGTCACGCAGCGATTCGGTGGCACGCACGGCGGGCTCCCGGGGCGGGTGGTCGGGCGCGGGCGACGACACGGGGATCCTGCCCTGGTCAGGGCGCCCGGGGGACCCCACCGGGCCCCGCGGCAGTCGCATGACCGATGCCCCGGCCACGGCGGGCGGCCACGGTGGGCGCCGAGGGACGCCGAGCCGGGGGTCGACGACGGAGGGACCGGGGATGCCGACCTACCGGATGGTCTACGGCGACGGCGAGCAGGTCGTGCGCGAGACCTTCGAGGGCGTGACCGTCGAGCGCGAGGACGGCTGGACCGTGCTGTTCCGCGGCAACTCGGCGATCCTGCGGGTGCAGGACGCGCACGTGCAGTCCCTCGAGCGGGTCGAGCCGCAGCCCGGCTGAGGCACCGGGGCGCGGCCCGGCCCCGAGTCACATGACCGATGCCCGCGCTCCGCCGGACCGCGCAGACTCGCACGACCTCCACCGTGCCCCGACCGACCGCACGGAGTTCCGATGTCCTCTCCAGCGCCACCCGCGGGAGCAGCTCGCGGGGACGGGTTCGACGGCTTCGCGCAGGCCCGCCTCCCGGTGGGGGAGGTGACGCTCCGGGTCCGGTCGGGCGGCTCGGGACCGCCCCTGCTGCTCCTGCACGGCTATCCGGAGACGCACCTGATGTGGGGCGGCATCGCCGGCGCGCTGGCCGAGCGGTTCACGGTCGTGGCGCCCGACCTCCGCGGCTACGGGGACAGCTCCCGCCCCCGGACCGTCCCCGGACACGAGACCCTCGGCAAGCGGGCGATGGCCGACGACGGCGTGCGCCTGATGCGGCAGCTCGGCTTCGACCGCTTCGACGTCGTCGGGCACGACCGGGGCGGCCGGGCGGCCTACCGCATGGCGCTCGACTCCCCGGACGCGGTGCGCCGGGTGACCGTCATGGACGTCGTCCCCACCGCCGAGGTGTGGGCGCGCGCCGACGCGCGGATGGCGCTCGGCTACTGGCACTGGGCCTTCCTCGCCCTGCCCGAGCCGATCCCCGAGCGGCTGATCACGCCGGATCCGGAGTTCTTCTTCTTCGACGCCGAGTTCGGCGGCGCCATCCGCGGGTTCGCCGCGGAGGCGGTGGCCGACTACGCCCGCTGCGTGCGGGACCCCGCCGTGGTGCACGCCATCTGCGAGGACTACCGGGCCGGTGCCACCTGCGACCGCGCCGACGACGAGGCCGACCGGGCCGCCGGGCGGCGGATCACCTGCCCGCTGCAGGTGCTGTGGGCCGGCCGGGGTGCCCTCGCGTCCTGGTACGACACGCTGGCGGTCTGGCGGGAGTGGGCCGACGACGTCACCGGCGAGGCGCTCGACAGCGGTCACTTCATGGCGGAGGAGCGGCCGGCGGAGACGCTGGCGGCGATCCTCCGCTTCCACGGCGACGGCCGGGCGGAGGAGCCGCTGCAGGCGACCGGCGCCGTCCCCGGGACCCGGACGTGAGGACACCCGGACCGGCCGGTCCGGGAGAGGGAGGTCGTGCGATGAGCGAACCGACGGACGAGCCCGACCGCCGGCTGGACGGCAACGCGGCGGCCGGCGTGCTGACCGAGATGATGACCATGGACCCCACCACCGCGATGGTCACCTGCGCGCACTGCGGCAGCCGGGCGGCGCTGGGCGCCCACCTGGTCTACGCCGACACCCCCGCCATGGTGGTCCGCTGCCCGGGCTGCATGCAGGTGGTCATGCGCTGCGCGTCCGACGACGGTGGCCGCCGTCTGGAGATGAGCGGCGTGCGGCTGCTGTCGGCCCCGCCCGGCGGCTGACCCCCGCGCCCCGGGGGCGGTGCCCGGACGGTCAGGCCGTGCCGGGCACCGCCGGCGTGCCCGCCGCCAGGGAGACGCGACACAGGTCGAGGGTGTCCACGATGCCGACCAGCTTCCCGCCGTCGAGCACCAGCAGGTGCTGCATCCGGTGGTCGACCATCGCGCGGACGGCGTCGTCGACGGGGGTGTCCGACGTGACCGTGACCGGGGGGCCGGACACCACGTCGCTGACCCGCACCTGCTCCGGGTCCCGGCCGTCGGCCACCGCCTGGCTCACGTCCGCGTCGGTGACGATCCCGATCGGGACGGCGGCGTCGTCGGCCCGGGTGACGACGAGCGCGGTGTCGCCCGACCGCTTCATCAGGTAGGCGGCCGCGGCCAGGTGCGCCCGCTGCTCGACCGTCGTGACCGGCGGGCGCATCGCGGCCCCCACGGTGGGGGCGGCTGTGGGCGGCATGGCTCTCCTCGTGGCGTCGGGGACGGTCACTCCGGGCCCGGGGTGCCACCGAAGCGCTCGAGCCGGATGCTCGACGGCTCGTGGCCGAGGTCGACCAGCGTGGCGGCGACGGTCTCGACGAACACGGTGGGACCGCACACGAACACCCGCGGCCGCTCGGCGGGCGGGTAGGTCCGCTCGCGCAGCAGGGGGGCGTCGATGCGGCCGGTGGGGCCCGGCCAGTCGGCCGGCGCGCCGCGGGTGAGGGTGACCGTCGCCTCGGGCCCGAGCAGGCCGGTGCCCAGGACGTCGTCGGCGGTGCGGGCGGAGTACAGCAGCCGGACGGGGGTGGGGCTGCCAGCCCGGCGGGCGTGGTCGAGCATCGCGAGGAACGGCGAGACCCCGGCACCGCCGGCGACGAGCTGCACCGGGCGACGGCGCTCCGCCGGCGTGGCGCGGTCGGCGTCCGCGGACCAGACGAAGTAGCCGCCGATCGGGCCGCGGAGCTCCAGGGCGTCCCCGGACTGCATCTCGGCGGTGAGGTAGGGCGACACCTCACCGCCCTCGAGGTTCTCGACGAGCAGGTGCAGCTGCGGGTCCTCGGGCGGGGAGGCGATCGAGTAGCTGCGCTGGGCGCGGTAGCCGTCCTCGGCCGTCAGCCGCACGTCCACGTGCTGACCGGGCAGGTGCCCGGTCCAGCCGTCCACGTCGAACACCAGCCGCCGGACCCGGGTGCTCTCGGACCGGCTGTCGGCGAGCCTGGCCTGCAGCCAGGTCAGTCGCCGCTGTACCGCTGCTCGAGCCACGGGTCACCGCGGTCGTGGTAGCCGAAGGTCTCCCAGAAGCCGGGCTCGTTCACCCGGGTCAGCGTCAGCCCGCGGACCCACTTGGCGCTCTTCCAGAAGTACAGGTGGGGGACCAGCAGCCGCGCCGGGCCGCCGTGTTCGGGGGCGAGGGGCTCGCCGTTGTAGGTGTCGACCACCCAGGCCCGGCCGCCGGTCACGTCGTCGAGGGGCAGGTTGGTGGTGTACCCGCCGTCGCAGAACGCGACGAGGTAGGACGCGCGGGCGCCGGCGTCGGCCAGCAGGGTGTCGACCGCGACGCCCTCCCAGCGAGTGTCGAACTTCGACCACTTGGTGACGCAGTGGATGTCGACCGAGATCGCCTCGCGTGGCAGCGCCCGGAACTCCTCCCAGGTCCAGGTGTGCGGGGTCTCCACCTCGCCCCGCACGGAGAAGTCCCACCGCGCCACCGGCGTCCGCGGCGTCGGGCCGGCCGACAGCACCGGGAACCGGCTGCCGGTGTCGTACTGGCCGGGTGGCAGGCGGTCGTCCGTGGTGGCCGACCGCCTGCGGCCGAACCCCCGGGACACCAGTGACATGGCAGCCCCCTCTCGTCCGGGGTCCCACCCTGGACGGCACCGGGCGGGACAGCATCGGTCAGATGACCGTCACGCGCGGGCCGCGCCGCGCAGCTCGAGCAGGGCGTGCAGGAACGCCTCGGAGAAGGTCGGGAACGGCTGGATCACGTCCTCGAGCACCTCCAGCGGCACGCGGGCCCGGATGGCGAGGGTGGCCTGCTGCAGCCACTCGCCGGAGCCGGGGCCCAGGGCGTACGCCCCGGTCAGGTGTGTGCCGTCGGAGACGAGGGTGAGGAAGCCGGGCTCGGTGTCGTAGGAGCGGGTGTAGGTCGCCGTCCGCGCCACCTGCGACAGCGGCACGGTGGCCGTGACCGGGCCGTCGGCGTCCCCGACGGCGGCGGCCTCGGGGTCGGTGTAGGTCACCCGGGGGACGGCGGAGTAGTCCACGGCGCGCGGCCGGCCGAGGATGTTCGACGCCACCACGCGCGCCTGGTACTTGCCGACGTGGGTCAGCGGCCAGGGGGTCATCACGTCGCCGACGGCCCACAGCCCCTCGCGCGCGCACAGCCGGGCGTCGAGGCGGAGCTCCTCGAGGCCGACGGTCTCCAGGCCGATGTCGTGCACCCGGGGACGGCGGCCGGTGGCCACGAGCAGCCGGTCGCCGCGCAGCGGCTGTCCGTCGGGGAACTCGAGCACGAACTCGCCGTCCTCGTACCGGGCCGCCGACGCCATCCGGCCCAGGTGCAGGCCCACGCCCTCGGCCGCCAGCGCCGTGCCCAGCGCGGTCCCCAGCGCCCGGGGCTCGCGGGCGAGCAGGTGGTCCATGCCCTCGACGATCGACGCCGAGCCGCCCAGCCGGGTCACCGCCTGCGCCATCTCCACGCCGACCGGGCCGCCGCCGAGGACCAGCAGGTGCCGGGGGACCTCGGTCATGCTCGTCGCCTCGCGGCTGGTCCAGAAGTCGGGCAGCTCACGCAGGCCGGGGACGGGGGGCACGAAGGGGTCCGAGCCGGTGGCCACCACGACGTGCCGGGCGGTGTGGACGGTCCCGTCGACCTGCACCCGGCCGTGGCCGGCGAGGCGGCCGTGGCCGCGGATGACGTCGATGCCCTCGCCCTCGGCCCACTTCACGGCGCCGGCGTCGTCGTAGTCGCTGACCATGAAGTCCCGCCAGCCGAAGGCCGCCGCGGTGTCCACCGGGCCGGTCACCGCCTGCGCCGCGCCGGGTGCCCGCCGGGCCGCGGCCACCGCCTCGCCGGGCCGCAGCAGGGTCTTCGACGGGATGCACGCCCAGTAGGAGCACTCCCCGCCGAGCCGCTCGCGTTCCACGATCGCGACCCGCAGGCCGCCGTCGGCGAGGCGCGCGGCGCAGTGCTCACCGGGAGCCCCGCCGCCCAGCACGATGACGTCGTAGTCCATGACCGCTCCTCGGGTGTCGTCGCTGCGGGTGGGGGAGACCGACGGGTCACCGTCGGCCGGCCGTCTGGGCGGGCACCGGCCGCACCGTCGAGGGGACCGGCATCGGCGCGGGCGCGGGCATCGGCGCGGGGGTGGGCCGGTCGGAGACGAACAGCGCGGTGACGGCGGCGGCCGCGAGGGCCAGCCCGGTCATCACGAGCATGGCCGGCCGGTAGCCGTCGGCCAGCGCCGGTCCGAGCTCGCCGTCGCCGGTGCCGACCAGGACGGGCACGAGGGCGACCAGCAGCAGCGCGCCCACCCGCGCCGCTGCGTCGTTGACCGCGGAGGCCTCGCCGAGGTCGTCGTCGCTCACGGCGGCGAGCACGGCCGAGGTCAGCGGGGCCACCGTGAGTGCCAGGCCCACGCCCCACAGCAGGGCGCCGGGGAGGAGGCCCTCGACCCAGCGGTCGCCGGCGTCGACGGTCGAGAGCACGAGGAAGGAGCCGGCGATGACGAGGATGCCGGCGACCATCAGCCGGCGCGGCCCGACCCGGCCGACCAGCCCGCCGACGACCGGGGAGAGCACGAGGAAGACCGCGGCCTCCGGGACCAGCACGGCACCGGCCTCGGCGGCGCTGTAGCCGAGCTGGAGCTGCACCTGCAGGACCAGCAGGTACGCGGCCGCGGCGAGCGCGCCGTAGAGCAGCACCGTGGCGACGTTGATGGCGTCGAACTGGCGGGAGGTGAACAGCGACAGGCGCAGCATCGGGCTGCGCTGCCGGCGCTCGACGGGCACCAGCGCCGCGAGGCACAGGACGCCGCCGATCCCGGTGAGCAGGACCCGCGGGCTCAGCCAGCCGGCCACCGGCCCGGCCATGAGGGCGAAGACGACGCCGCCGAACCCGGCGACCGACAGCACCGCGCCCGCGACGTCCAGCGACAGCGGCCGCCGGGCCCCGCCGGTCCCGGGGACGTGCCGCAGCACCCAGACCGCGGCGAGGACGAGCGGGACGTTGAGCAGGAACAGGTACCGCCAGGACGTGGTGTCGACCAGCCAGCCCCCGGCGTAGGGGCCCAGGGTCATGCCGAGGGTCGCCAGGCCCGCCCAGACGCCGATGCCCCGCGCGCGGTCGGCGACCAGGAGGGTCCCGTTGAGCAGGGCGAGGGCGCTGGGCACCACCAGGGCGGCGCCGGCGCCCTGGACCAGCCGGGCCGCGACCAGGGTGCCGGTGGTCGGGGCGACCGCGCACAGCACCGAGGCGACGAGCATCACGACGAGACCGGCGAGCAGCGCCCGTCGCCGGCCGAGGGCGTCGATCAGGGCGCCGGCGGGCAGCAGCAGCGCCGCGGCGGTCAGCAGGTAGCCGGCCACCACCCACTGCACGCCGGACACGCTCGCCCGCAGGTCGGCCTCGATGGCCGGCACCGCGACGTTGACGACGGCCGCGTCGAGGAAGGCGACCATCGACGCGAGCACGGTCGCGGCGACCAGCGCGGCGCCCGGCCCGCTGCGCAGCGCGACGAGCCCGCCGTGCGGCGGGCCGGCCGCCGTGCGGGTCGCGCCGTCGCCGGCGGGATCGTGCCGCCGGGGATCGCCGTCCACGGGATCGTCGTTCACGGGATCGCCGTCCACGGGGCCGCCTCCGGGCGCCGGTCAGTGCGGGGCGCCCTCGATGACGAGGGTGGCGTCGGCGACGGCCTCCTCGGCGGTGCGCCCCTGCCGGCGGGCCACGATGTAGCCGGCGTACCAGTCCGACCAGTGGTGCGGCGGCCCCACCGGCTCGTACTGCCCGTGGTGCTCCTCGGCCTCGCGCAGCAGGCCGGCCAGCGTCGGGACGTCCATCTCGTCCACGTCGTCCTCCTCGGTGTCGGTGTCGGTGTCGGTCTCGGTGTCCGTGGTCAGCGGCCGGGTAGGCGGGTGGTGAGCTCCTGCAGCACGTACCGGTTGCCGTCGGGGTCGGCGAAGGTGGCGTAGGACGCGTAGCTGCGGCGCTCGGGGTCGGGCCCGGGGGCGTGCGTGGTGGGGTCGCCGCGGACGGCCAGGCCCCCGCCGGCGTCGTGGAAGACCTCGCTGACGTCCGCGCCGTTCTCGATGAGCTCCGCACGGGCGGCCTCGATGTCGGTGACCGCGAGGAACATCCCGCCGCCCGCGCCGGGTGCCGTGGGGGGCAGGCCGATGCCGAAGTGGATCGAGCAGGGGGAGCCGGGCGGCGTCATCTGGATGATCCGGAAGCCCTCGTCGACGAGGAAGTCGGCGTCCTCCCGCCAGCCGAGGTCCTTGTAGAACTGCTTGGCCCGGTCGACGTCGGAGACGCCGATGACGACGGCCTCGAGCTTCATGTCCACGGGGTGCTCCCTCACGCTCGCCGGACCCGGCGCCGACCGGTGCCGGTCGCACCAGGCTGACCCGCCGGCCCCCGCGTCGGACCAGGGAGAGTCACTGGTCCGGCCCCGGGTCCGGCGGGAGAGGAGCCGGCGGGCGGGACCAGGGACTGTGCCTGGCGCGACCGCGAGCGGGGAGCGGCAGCGTCGGGCGGGAGCCGACCGGGGAGGAGCGACCGTCGGCGGTCGAGGACCCCGGGGCCGGACGAGAGGGGGCATCCGATGCGTTCCGACATCGCGCCGGGCGGGGTCTTCCCCGACTACTCGCTCCCCGACCACACGGGCGTCGAGCGCACGCTCGGCGAACTGCAGGACCGCGACCCGATGGTGCTGGTCCTGGCTCGCGGCCACCACTGCCCGGAGGACCACCAGCAGCACCTGGAGCTGGCGGCCTTCCAGTCGAGGATCGGGGTGGCCCGCACCCGGATCGTCACCGTCACCACCGACGACCGCCACACCGCGCAGGAGTTCCGGGCGTCGGTGGGCGCCCAGTGGCCGTTCCTGTCCGACCCCGGGCGGATCGTGCAGCGTGACCTGGACATCCAGGACTACACCGACCCCGGCAACGACCCGATGGTGCCGCACACCCTGGTGCTCAAGCCGGGTCTGGTCGTGCACTCGGTCTACAACGGCCACTGGTTCTGGGGCCGGCCCTCGATCTGCGACCTGTGGCACGACCTGCGCGCCGCGACCGCCGAGATCCGCCCGGACTGGGACCTGAGCCGGCCCGGGTTGCGCGAGGCGTGGGAGGCCGGCGAGTGGTCGCACTTCTCCGCGGAGGACCGGCGGGCTCCCCGGCCGGCGGCCCGGGTCGGCTGAGGGCCGGACCCGCCCGGTCGCTCAGGCGTCGTCGCGGGCCAGCGCGTCGACCAGCTCCCGCCGCGAGCTGACGCCGAGCTTGGTGAACACCTTCCGCAGGTGCCACTCGACGGTGCGGGGGCTGAGGAACAGCTGCGTGCCGATCTCCGGGTTGGTCAGGCGCTCGGCGGCGAGCCGGGCGATCTGCGCCTCCTGCGGGGTGAGCTCGTCGAGGGTCGCGACGACGCGCCGCCGCGCGGTCTCCCCGGTCCCGGTCAGCTCCTGCCGGGCCCGCTCGGCGAAGGCCTCCATGCCCATGTCGACGAGCATCCGGTGGGCGGTGCGGAGGTGGTCGCGGGCCTCCCGCCGCCGGCCCTCGCGGCGCAGCCACTCCCCGAACAGCAGGTGCGCGCGGGCCTGCGCCACCCGGATGCTGGTGCGGGCGAGCCGGTCGACCGCCTCCCGGTGGAGCGCCTCGGCGTCGTCCCCGCTGCTGAGCAGGGCCCGGCAGCGGGCGTCCACCCCGAGCGCCCAGTCGGTCCCGCTGGCCCGCGCGAACGCGGTGAACCGGGACGCGGGTCCGGTGGCCCGCCCGGCCCGGCCGCTGCGCACCGCCGCCTCGACGACCTCCGGCCACACCCAGGTCCACAGCTCGAGCCCGTCGGCCCGGTCGGCCGCGCTCTCCGCGGCGGTCAGCGCCTCGTCGTACCGGCACAGGCCGAGGAGCATCACCGCCCGCGTCCAGTCCGCGGAGATCAGCCACAGGCCCTCGCCCCGGCGCACGACGTCCTCGCGGCTGGCCTCCACCAGCGCCCGCGCCTCGGCCTCGCGGCCCCGCCAGGTGGCCAGGCTGACCGCACCGTAGGGGGTGACCCGGCTGCCGATCGCCTCGGTGACGGCGGCCGCCTCGCCGGCGAGGGACGTCGCGACGGCGAGGTTGCCGGCGAACAGCTGCATGCTGAACCGCTCGGTCAGCGCCGTGGGCAGCAGGGACAGCGCGCCGGTCCGGCGGGCGACCCGGACCTGGCGCTCGGAGAGCACGTCCCAGCTGGTGTCGTCGAACAGCGCGCGGGCCGTCCGGCAGGCCAGCCACAGCCAGCGCAGCGCGTCGTCCTCGGGGAGCGGCTCCTCCCGCATCGCGGTCAGCGCCCGCCGCAGCACCGGGACCCCGGCCCCGTGGCCGCGGGTGAGCAGCAGCGCGAGCCCGTCGAGGAGCAGGGCGCACGACCGCGGCAGGCCGGAGGGGGAGGGGCCCCAGCCGGCGGTGACGACGGCGGCGGCCACCTCGCGCAGGTCACCGCCGCGGGCCTCCCGCCCGGCCGCCACCGCCGCGGCGAACGCGTCGAGGTAGGTGGCGCGCGCGAGGGTGGCGTCCAGCGGCTCCAGCCGGCGGGCCGCGGACAGCAGCAGCCGGGGGGCGTCCCGCCCGCGGGTCGCGGCGAAGGTGATCTGGGCGTCCAGCAGCTCCGCCCGGGCCCGGTCCAGCTCGTCCAGGGGGCCGACCCGGGCGGTGGACAGCAGCTCGACCGCGCGCTCGGCAGCGCCGGCGAGGTTGGCGCTGGAGGCTGCGGCCAGGGCCCGGCGGGCCCGCCGCGCGGGGTCGGGGGTCAGCGCCACGGCCCGTTCGAGGAAGACCGCGGCGGCGGCCTGCCCGCCCCGGGCGCGCACCCGGCTCGCCGCCCGCTCGAGCTCCTCGGCGACGTCCTCGTCCAGGCCCGCCGTCCCCTGCGCCCGGTGCCACGCGCGGCGGTCGGGGTCGGTGCCGGGGTCGACCGAGGCCGCCAGCGCGCGGTGGGCGGTGCGGCGCTCCTCCGGGGACGCCGCGCGGTAGACCGCGGACCGCACCAGGGGGTGGCGGAAGCGGACGGAGGTGTCGATCTCCACCAGCCCGGCGTCGGTCGCGGGGGTCACCGCCTCCGCGCCGATGCCGAGCCGGCCGGCGGCGCGCCAGACCGGGACCGGGTCGCCCACCGGGTCGGCGGCGGCGATGAGCAGCAGCCGGCGGGTCACCTCCGGCAGCGGCGCGAGCCGGCGCCGGAAGACGTCCTCGATCCGGCCGGCCACCGGGGTGGCGTCGGGCAGCCCGAAGCCGCCCGCGAGCTCGGCGAGCGTGCGCCCCTGCGGGAGCTCCAGCAGGGCGAGGGGGTTGCCGCGGGCCTCGGCCACGATGCGGTCGCGCACCCGGGGGTCGAGGGTGCCGGTCACCGCCGAGTCCACGAGCGCCCGCGCATCGGTGTTGTCCAGCCCGCGGACGACGAGCTCCGGCAGCCCGGCCAGCACCGGCTCGCGGTCGGACGGGCGGACGGCGAACACCAGGGCGACGGGCTCGGCGGCGAGCCGGCGGGCGACGAACTCCAGGACCTGCGCCGAGGCCTGGTCCAGCCACTGGGCGTCGTCGACGATGCACAGCAGCGGCCGCTCCTCCGCCACCTCGGAGAGCAGGGTCAGCACGGCCAGGCCCACCAGGAAGCGGTCCGGTGCGGTCCCCGCCCGCAGGCCGAACGCGGTGCCGAGGGCCTGCTGCTGCGGCGCGGGCAGCGAGGGGAGCCGGTCGAGGTGGGGACCGCACAGCTGGTGGAGGCCGGCGAAGACCAGCTCGACCTCCGACTCCACACCCGCCGCGCGGGCCACCTGGCACCCGGCCGATCGCTGGAGGAGGAAGTCCAGCAGCGCGGTCTTGCCGATGCCGGCCTCGCCGCGCAGGACCAGCACCTGGCTGCGCCCGGCCTTGGCGGCCGCCACCAGGCCGCTGAGCCGGTCGCACTCGGCGCGGCGCCCGACCAGGCCCGGCCACCTGCCGACGGTCGTGCCTCCCGTTTCGAGGCGGTCGTGCGGAGACCGCCCGGCACCGGTGCGCAGCCGTGCGGGTGGCACGGCGCGCGCGGCGCGGTCCCGGCCCTCGGGGACCGGGCGCCGGGGGTCCGCTCCGGCCGGGAGCCTCGGTGCGGGTGGGCGCAGTCCGGTGGACCCGCGGCGGGGGACCGCCATGACACCTCACCTCCTCCCGGGACAGCGGGAGGAGGAGCTGCCCGCCGGGGAGGACGGGCCGGCCCGAGCTCTCCCGGGGCCCGGAACGCTAGGCAGTCCCGCGGCCGGGGGCATCGGTCATCCGACTCGACCAGGGTGTCCCACGGGCGCGACCGGCCGTGGCGGGCACCCATCGTGGCCGCGTGGCGAGCGACGCGGCGGGCACGGACGGGCGCGGGCCGGCGACGCCCGGCGCCTGGGAGCGGGTGGTGCACGACCACTCCGCCCGGGTCTACCGGCTGGCCTACCGGCTCTCCGGCGACGCCCAGGACGCCGCGGACCTGACCCGGGAGACCTTCGTGCAGGTGTTCCGTTCACCGTCGGGCCCCGCGCCGGGCGGCCCGGAGGCGCCGCTGCACCGGATCACGACGGGGCTGTTCCTCGACCTGGTCGAGCGCCGGCAGCAGGCCGGCACCCCGGCGGGGCCCGGCGCGGGGACGGGCCCCCGACTCCCGGTGCAGGCGGCGCTGGACGCGCTGCCGCCGGAGGTCCGTGTCCCCGTCGTCCTGCGCGACGTCGCGGGGCTGCCCTACGACGAGATCGCGGCCACCCTCGGCATCGGTCGCGGCGCCGTCGGCGGCCGCATCCACCGCGGTCGCGCCGGGCTGCGGCGGTGCCTCCCGGCCCCGCCCCGGGACCGGGCGGTCGCCGACCGGCCGGGGCGGTCCGCCGGGCACCTGGTGCGCGAGCGGCCGGGCGAGCAGCATCCGTCCTGACCGCCGTCCGCCCGTGACCGCACGAGGAGCGCACCGCGACATGCCGACCGAACCGCAGCCGGCGACCGACCTGGCCCGGCGCTCGCCCCCGTCCGTCCTGGTGGTCTTCGGTGCGTCGGGGGACCTGACCGCCCGCAAGCTGCTGCCCGCCCTGGAGCGGCTGGCCGCCTACGGGGCGCTGCCCCCGGAGGTCGCCCTCGTCGGGGTCGCCCGCACGCCCATGACCGACGAGGAGTTCGGCAGCTACTGCCGGACCACCGTGGCCGCCACCGACGACCCGCGCTGGACCGAGCTCACCGCCTCGGCGCGCTACGTCGCCGGCGACTACGACGACCCGGGCACCTACTCCCGGCTCGCCGAGGTGCTCGCCGACTGCGACCGGCGCCACGGCACCGCCGGCGGCCGGGTGTACTACTTCGCCACCCCGCCGCGGCTGTTCGGGCCGATCGCGGTGAACCTGGGCAAGGCCGGCCTCGGCACGCCGGCCGGCGAGGGTTTCGTGCGGGCGGTGATCGAGAAGCCGTTCGGCTGGGACGAGGCCAGCGCGCGCGACCTCTACACCGAGCTGACGACGGCGTTCACCGAGGAGCAGATCTTCCGCATCGACCACTACCTGGCCAAGGAGACGGTGCAGAACCTGCTGGCGCTGCGCTTCGCCAACTCGGTGTTCGAGCCGATCTGGAACCGCACCTGGGTCGACGACGTGCAGATCACCGTCGCCGAGACCCTGGGGGTCGGCTCCCGCGGCGGGTTCTACGAGACGACCGGGGCGATGCGCGACATCGTGCAGAACCACGTGCTGCAGGTGCTGTCGCTGTTCCTCATGGAGCCCCCGACGTCCTTCCACGCCGAGGCGATCCGCGACGAGAAGGTCAAGCTGCTGCGCGCGCTGCGGCCGCTGGACGAGGAGGCGCAGATCGCCGCCAACACCGTCCGCGGCCAGTACACCCGCGGCGGCACCCGCGAGGAGCTGATGCCCGGGTACCGGGAGGAGCCGGGCGTGGACCCGCTGAGCTCCACCGAGACGTTCGTGGCCATGCGGCTGGACATCGACAACTGGCGCTGGACCGGCGTGCCGGTGTTCGTGCGCACCGGCAAGCGGCTGCCCGCCCGGGTCACCGAGGTCGCCATCCAGTTCCGCCGGCCGCCGCAGCTGCCGCTGTTCCCCGGCACCGGCGACGGCCTGGAACCCGACGCGCTGGTCGTGCGGGTCCAGCCCGACGAGGGGGTGAGCCTGCGCTTCGGCGCCAAGGTCCCCGGCCACGCCTTCCGCGTGCAGAAGGCCTCGATGGACTTCTCCTACGAGAGCTTCGAGCAGGAGTCGATCGACGCCTACGAGCGGGTCATCCTCGACGCGCTGATCGGCGACCCCACCCTGTTCATCCGCGCCGACGAGGTGGGCCGCTCCTGGCGCATCGTCGACCCGGTGCTGCGGTACTGGGCGAGCGACACCGCGCCCATCCCGCTCTACCAGGCCAGCACGTGGGGACCGCCGGAGGCCGGCGCACTGATGATCCGCGAGGGCCGACGGTGGCGCCATGGGGGGTGAGCCGGCGCCGGGCGGCCGCCCGGGGTCAGCCGTCGCCGGCGGCCGCCGGCCGCAGCAGGACGGCCTCGTCCTGCTGCAGTACCAGCCCGGGCAGCGCGACGGTCCCGCGGCCGTCCCGCGCGGGGTCGGTGGACACGACGACGGCGTGCGCCCCGCCGGGCAGGTCGCCGCCCTCGAGCCGCCGTGGGCCGGAGGCGAAGTTGACGGCGGCCACCAGCCGGCCGGCGCCCTCGCCGCGCACCCACGCCAGCACGTCGGGGCCGGCGTCGAGCACCCGCTGGGCGCCCGACTGCAGGGCGGGGGAGCCCGCGCGCAGCTCGCCCAGCCGGCGCACCAGGGACAGCGTCGAGGCGGGGTCGGCGGCCTGGCGCTCGACGCACAGCCGCTCGGCGTCGGCCACCAGCGGCAGCCACGGTGTCCCGGTGGTGAATCCGGCGCCCGGGCCGGCCACCGACGGCGGCCGCCAGGGGAGCGGCGCGCGCTCGGGGTCGCGGCCGTCGACGTCGACCACCCCGTCCGGCGGCACGTCGGCGTCGGGGAGGCCGAGCTCGTCGCCCTGGTAGAGGAACGGCGTGCCGCGCAGCGCGGTCAGCAGCAGCGCGGCCGCCCGGGCGCGCGCGGGCCCGGAGCCACTGCCGTCGTCGTAGCGGGTGGCGATCCGCGAGTGGTCGTGGTTGCCGAGGAACCAGGCGGGCCAGGCGTCGGGCTCGGCCAGTTCCTCGAACTGCTCGACGGCGTCGCGGAAGGCGGCGGCGTCCCAGGGCAGGTGCAGGAAGACGAAGTTGTGCGCCATGTGCAGCTGGTCGCCGCCGGCCACGTAGTCGACCACCCGCCGCAGGTCGAGCAGGTACACCTCACCGACGATCATGCGGTCGGGGTACTCGTCGACCACGCGGCGGATGCCGCGCAGCCGCTCGTGCGCGACCGGCTCCCAGTCCTGGTCGTGCCGCCGGTCGGCGCCGGCGTTGCTCCGCAGCAGCGGGTCCTTGCCGAGGCGCTGGAGGGCGTCGATCCGCAGCCCGTCGACGCCGCGGTCCAGCCAGAACCGCACGGTGGCGTGCATGGCGGCCTCGACCTCGGGGTTGTCCCAGTTCAGGTCCGGCTGCTGCGGGGTGTAGGAGTGCAGGTACCACTGCCCCGTGTGCTCGTCGTAGGACCAGGCCGGGCCGACGGCGGCGAAGTCCGACCGCCAGTCGTTGGGGGGCCCGCCGCCGGGTGCGCCGTCCCGCCAGACGTACCACTCGCGCTTCGGGTCCTCCCGGGACGAGCGCGACGCCAGGAACCACGGGTGCCGGTCGGAGGAGTGGTTGGGCACCCAGTCCAGGACGACGCGGATGCCCCGCGCGTGGCAGTCGGCGATGAGCGCGTCGAGCTCGCCGAGGCCGCCGAAGAGCGGGTCGACGTCGCAGAAGTCGGCGACGTCGTAGCCGAAGTCGGCCATCGGCGAGGGGAACACCGGGGAGAGCCACACCGCCCCGACGTGCAGGGCGCTGAGGTGGTCGAGGTGCTCCCGGAGACCGCGCAGGTCGCCCACGCCGTCGCCGTCCGCGTCGGCGAACGAGCGCGGGTAGACCTGGTAGACGGCGCCGCGCTGCCACCACGGGGGCTCTGCCATGCGCGGAGCGTAGGACCGGGCGGCGCGCCCCGCTGCCGCCCTGCCGAGTCCCGGCGCCGGCGGCCCGTCGGGGCCCGCCCGGTGGCCGGGCGGAGTGGAGGGACCACGCCATGACCGGTACGACACCCCGCCGGCGCCCGACCCTGCGCCTCCTGCGGCCGGCGGCGGGTGCCGCCCCGCGGGACGGAGCCGGCCCGCCCGGCCGCCGGCCGCGGGTGGTGGTGGTCGGGGGCGGGTTCGCGGGCTTCCACGCCCTGCGGTACCTGCAGCGCCACCTCCCGCCCGACGCCGCGGAGCTGGTGCTGGTCAGCCCGAACGACTACCTGCTCTACAGCCCGCTGCTGCCGGAGGTGGCCACCGGCGTCGTCGAGGCCCGGCACATCGCGGTGTCGCTGCGGCGCACCCTGCCCCGGGTGCGGCTGGTCCTGGGACGGGTGTCCGACGTCGACCTGACCGGGCGCACGGTCACCGTCGCGCGCGCGGACCTGGTGCAGACGCTGGCGTGGGACCAGCTGGTCCTGGCGCCGGGGTCGATCACCCGCCAGTTCGACATCCCCGGCGTGCCCGAGCACGCGCGCGGCCTGAAGACCCTGGTGGAGGCCGTCTACCTGCGCGACCACCTGCTCGAGCAGCTCGACCTCGCCGACGCCCAGCCCGACACCGAGGCCGGGCGGGTGGCGCGCGCCGAGCTGCTCACCGTGGTCGCGGTCGGCGCCGGGTACACCGGCACCGAGTTCGTCGCACAGGCGCAGCGGTGGCTGACCCGCATCGAGCGGCGCTGGGACCGCACCCGCGCCAGCGACGTGCGGTGGGTGCTGGTCGACGTCGCGCCCGCCGTCCTGCCCGAGCTCGGCCCGGAGCTCGGCGCGCACGCGCTGCGGGTGCTGCGCGACCGGGGCGTCGACGTCCGGCTGAGCACCAGCGTCGCCTCGGCCGAGGACACCCGGGTGACCCTCACCGACGGCACGACCATCGCCACCCGCACCCTCGTGTGGGGCGCCGGGGTCGTGGCCAGCCCGCTGGTCATGGGGCTGGGGCTGCCGACCCGCCGCGGCCGGCTGGTCACCGAGCCCGACCTGTCGGTGCCCGGGGTCGAGGGCCTGTGGGCGGCCGGGGACGCCGCCGCCGTGCCCGACCTCGCGGTGGACCAGACCGACGGGCGGCGGCCCGACACCCAGCCCACCGCCCAGCACGCGCAGCGGCAGGGGGTCGCGCTCGGCCGCAACATCGCCGCCACCCTGGGCTCGGGCACCCGGCGGCCCTACCGGCACCCCGACCTCGGCCTGGTGGCCGACCTCGGCGGGTTCGACGCCGTCGCCCGCCCGCTGGGGGTCAGGCTGACCGGTCCGGTGGCCAAGCTGGTGACCCGCGGCTACCACCTCTACGCCCTTCCGGCGATGTCCAACCGGATCCGGGTGGCCGCGGACTGGGCGTTCCAGAGCCTGCTCCCGCCCGACGAGACGCAGCTGTCGGTGGTGCGCGAGGAGGACGCCCGGCTGGCCACCGCCCAGGCCACCGCCATCTACGGTTCGACGGCGTAGGGGCGGTCGCGACCAGCTGGAGGCAGGACATGCCCGGATCCCGCGAGTGGGACCTGGAGGGACACGGCGGCCGGCTCGTCGCCCGGACCTGGGAAGGGGAGGACGCCCCGACGCACGTCGTCGTCCTGGCCCACGGGTACGGCGAGCACGTCGGCCGGTACGAGCAGGCTGCGGCCGCGCTGGTCGCCAACGGGGCCGTGGTGTACGCCGTCGACCACGTCGGGCACGGGAAGAGCGAGGGCGAGCGGGTGCTGGTCGCCGACTTCGAGCTGGTCGTCGACGACCTGCACCGGGTCGCCGAGCGGGCGCGGGCGGAGTACCCCGGCCTGCCCGTCGTCCTCCTCGGCCACTCGATGGGCGGGCTGATCGCCGCCCGCTACGCGCAGCGCCACGGCGACACCCTCGCCGCGGTGGTGCTCTCCGGCCCCCTGGTCGGCAGCTGGGAGGCCGCCGCCGCGCTGCTCGCGCTGCCCGAGCTGCCCGACGCCCCCCTCGACACCACCACGCTGTCCCGCGACCCCGAGGTGGGCAGGGCCTACGAGGACGATCCGCTGGTCTGGCACGGCCCGTTCAAGCGCCCGACGATCGAGGCCATCGACCGGGCGCTGGGCACCGTCCTGGAGGGCCCGTCGCTGGGGCCGCTGCCGCTGCTGTGGGTGCACGGCGAGGCCGACGCGCTGGTCCCGGTCGAGGGCACCCGCGTGGGCATCGAGCACCTGCGGGGCGAGCGCCACGTCGAGCGGATCTACCCCGGCGCCCGGCACGAGGTGTTCAACGAGCTCAACGCCGAGGAGGTGCTGGCGGACGTGACCGCGTTCATCGACGAGGTGCTGTCCGCCCGTCGCGGCTGACCAGCAGGCGCGCCCGGTCGGCCGGCCGGGCACGGTGCCGCGGCCTCGCGCAGGATCGTCCCGGGTCGGCGCCGACGGCGCCGCGGTGAGGAGGCGCGGGATGGCGGTCGACGAGGCGGAGCTGCGGCGGCGGTGGTCGGCCGGTCGGCCGTGCCACGGGGTGTGGAGCCTGCTGCCCGGGGCGGTGACCGGGGAGCTGCTCGCGCGGACCGGCGCCGACTACGTCGTCGTCGACCTCCAGCACGGCGCCGCCGCCGAGGCCGACCTGCCCGGCACCGCGGCGGCGGTCACCGCGGCGGGCGCGGTGCCGCTCGTCCGGACCCGCAGCCCGTCCTTCGCCGACGTCGGCCGGCCGCTCGACCTCGGCGCCCGCGGCGTGGTCGTCCCCAACGTGCGCGACGCCGGCCACGCCCGCGAGATCGTGGCCGCCTGCCGGTACGCCCCGGCCGGCGGGCGCTCGATCGGCCGGCTCTCCGGCGGGTCCGACCGGCCGCTGGTGGTCCTCATGGTGGAGGCCGCGAGCGCGCTCGACGATCTCGACGCCCTCCTCGCCGTCGAGGGCCTCGACGGCGTCTACGTCGGCCCGGGCGACCTCTCGCTCTCGCTCGGCCTGACCGGCGAGGAGCGGCGGGCGGAGCTGCGCGGCGTGCTCTCCTCGATCGTCGCCCGCGCCGTGGCCGCCGGCGTGCCGGTCGGCGTCCACGCCTCCACCGCGCAGGAGGCCGCCGCGTACGCCGCGGAGGGCGCCACGATCGTCACCGTCGCCGTCGACGCCGTCTCGCTCCGGGCGGCGGTGACCGGCGCCCTGGACGCCGCCCGGGAGGGGGCCGGCCGGCGGGGCTGACGCCCCGGGCTCCGGCTGTATCACCGCGGCTCCTGCGGCCCTCTGCCGGTCGACGTCCTCCCTCCCGATCGGGGACCGCCGATGGACCAGGACCTGCGCGTCACGCTGCTCGACGGCTTCACCGTCCGGGCCGGGGGGCTGCCGGCCGCCGGGGACCTCCCCCCGGCCGCGCAGCGCCTGGTGGCCCTGCTGTGCCTGACCGGCGGGCCGGCCCGCGCGGACGTGTCCGGCCGGCTGTGGCCCGGCGCCGGCGAGGAACGGGCCCGGGCCAGGCTGCGGTCGGTGCTGTGGCGGCTGCGCCGCTGCGCTCCCGGGCTGGTGCTCGACACCGCCCCCGGCACGCTCCGGCTGGCCGCCGGCGTGCGCGTCGACGTCCGGGAGCTGCAGGCGTGGGCCGGGCAGGTGGGCGACCCGCGGGTGGCCGCTCGCCGGCTGGCCCTGCCGCGGCCGGCCCTGCTGGGCGACCTGCTGCCGGGCTGGTACGACGACTGGGTGCTGCGCGAGCGGGACCGGCTCGATCGGCTGCGGTCGCAGGCGCTCGAGACCGCGGCGGTGCGGCTGTCGGCCGCCGGCCGGTACGCCGAGGCGCTCGAGGCCGCCCACCTGGTGATCCGGGCCGAGCCGCTGCGGGAGAGCGCCCACCGCGCGGTGGTGCGCGTGCACCTGGCCGAGGGCAACGTGGCCGAGGCGCTGCGCGCCCACGACCTGTACCGGGACCTGCTGCGCGCGGAGCTCGGCGTGCCGCCGACGGGCCGGATGACCCGCCTGGTGCAGGGCCTGGGCCCGGCGGGACGGCTGGCGTCGTGACCGCGGGCAGGGTCCAACGACCGTTGACGCCCGTCGATGCGTGGCGGAACGATCCCGTGCTGTCACCACCGTCCGCCGGGACCCGCCGCCACCCCGGAGCAGGCTCGAGAGGTGCCCCCATGAACGCCACGTCCGCGCGCATCCGCCTGCTCGACGGCTTCCGGGTCACGGCGGACGACGCGGGCGCGGACGCCGCCGTGGGGGGGGGGGGGGGGGGGGGGGGGGGGGGGGGGGGGGGGGGGGGGGGGGGGGGGGGGGGGGGGGGGGGGGGGGGGGGGGGGGGGGGGGGGGGGGGGGGGGGGGGGGGGGGGGGGGGGGGGGGG